>QGVC01000026.1 GCA_003242645.1 Pseudomonadota bacterium | reverse complement strand
TGAGCTCGTGGCCTGACGATAAGCCGCGCTACGAATTACTGTCATTCGGGCGAACAAACTCCGCGAGCCACCCATGCCCACACGAACCGCTTCCTGCTCCTGCGGCCAGTTGCGCATCGAGGTCCACGGCGAGCCGCTGGGCGTCGGCGTCTGCCATTGCCTCGCCTGCCAGCGGCGGACGGGGAGCGTGTTCGCGGCGCTCGCCAGCTTCGCCGCGCCCTACACGGTCCATGGCACAGCGACGGAGTACGTGCGCACCGGCGACCAGGGCGCGCGGTTCCGATTCCGCTTCTGCCCTGTCTGCGGCACGACCGTGTTCCACACCGAGGAAGGCTACGAGGACAGGTCCGTGGCCGTCGCCGTGGGAGCGTTCGGTGATCCCAACTTTCCGCCTCCGGAGGTTTCGGTCTACGACTGCCGCAGGCATCCCTGGGTGCAGCTCCCGCCGGGGGTCCAAGTCCATGAGAAGGACCCGGACTGACCGCGGGACGCCCATCTGACGCAATCAAGAGCGTCGGACACCTGAGGCCTGATTCGGGTGGCGCGGCCCAGGAATCGCCACCGTCGAGGCCCCTTTAGCCGCCGCCCAGGTTCCATCTCAGAACGCATTTCGAACGTGACTGCTGCGCCTTTTTCGTTGGCGTGGCTGACGAACCACATAAATGCTCAACTCGGAACGAAGCAAAATGCTTATAACCCATTGAGAAACAATATTTTTCAATTCAGAGCACTGAACGCTGGGGAAAATGGCGTCACAGGCCGGTTCCGCACCTGTGCCACAAACGCTGCCTAGGTCCTGTTCATGTCGCGGGACGCCGCGTGGCCTGAGGGGGAGGCTGGCGTCCCTAATAAGGAGGACGATAAATGAACGTGATGCGGTGGGGAGTAACTTCGACGGCGGTCATCGCCGCATGCATGAGTTTGGTAGCAACCCCGGCTACGGCGGCGGACTTCGGAGGGCCACCTCCACGCTATGAGGAGCCGCCGGCATACGAAGCTCCAGTCGTGCCGATCTGGCAGGGCCTCTACGGCGGCGTGCATCTCGGTTACATCGAGGACTGGGATGACGAGGGCGTCCTTGGCGGTGCCCAGCTCGGCTACAACTGGCAAGCCGACCGCTTCGTCGTCGGTGTGGAGGGCGATCTGTCGGCGGCAGACACATCCGTCGACTGGCTCGCCTCTATCCGGGGTCGCGCCGGATTCCTGCTCGACGATCGCCTGTTGGCATACGGCACGGCCGGCGTCGGGTTCGTAGACGCGTTCGATGATGCCGAGACGGACTTCGTGTGGGGCGTAGGCCTTGAAGGCAAGCTCTCCGACACGATGTCGGCACGCGTCGAATATCTGTCTTATGACGATTTCGACATCGACGTCATCAGGGGCGGCTTGAACTTCAAGCTCGGCTACTGACGCTCCGACAAGACTGCACGGGCACGGCCGGCGAAATCGTCTGTCGTGCCCTTTTTTCGTGCGCGCGATGCATTTAGCCGGTCGCGACCAACCGGGGCATTTACCGCCTCAGTCTTCCGATGAGGCCATCACCAGCCGAATAGGCTCGCCCTCGGGTACATGCTTCAAGGCGACCGAGTTCATGCAGTAGCGCAGGCCGGTGGGCGGCGGGCCGTCGGGGAAGACATGGCCCAAGTGCCCATCGCAGCGGGCACAGCGCACCTCCGTGCGGATCATGCCGTAGGAGCGGTCCTCGTGCTCAGTCACCGCATCCTCTGAAATCGGCTTGGTGAACGACGGCCAGCCGGTGCCCGACTCGAACTTCTCGCCCGACTTGAACAGCGGATTGCCGCAGCCGGCGCAAACGTAGGTTCCCGGCTCGGTCGTCCCAAGGAAGCAGCCCTGCCAGGGCGGCTCCGTCCCGTGCTGCCGGAGGACGCGATACTGCTCGGGCGTAAGGCGCCGTCGCCATTCCTCGTCGCTGAGGTGCAGCTTATCGACCATGATGTCCTCCAATTCCGGCGTCAGGCATAGAGACCGTCCTCACCGCGCCTCGCGAACCTCGGGCTTCAGCTCGCCGGCAAACGACTCCTTCAGCTTCTTCACCTTCGGATCGGAAACCGCGCGAATGTAGGGCTGGTCCGGGTGCCGTTGCGCGTACTTGCAGTGCATCGCCTCGGCCGGGAAGTACTGATCGAGCGGCTCGAGCGTGGTCGCGATCGGCGCATCGAAAACGCCGGCCTCGTTGAGCTGCTTGATATAAGCCTCCGCGACGCGGCGCTCGTCCTCTGTGGAATAAAAGATCGCCGACCGGTACTGCGGGCCCACGTCGGCGCCCTGACGGTTCACCTGTGTCGGGTCGTGCGCCACAGAGAAGAAGATCTTCAGCAACTGACCATAGCTGATCACATGCGGGTCGTAGTGGATCTCGATGGCTTCCGCATGTCCGGTCGTGCCAGTGCATACGGCCGCATAGTTGGCAGTTTCCGCCGTTCCGCCGGCGTAGACGGGACGGACGGAGTGCACGCCCTCAAGAAGCTCGAACACGGCCTCCGTACACCAGAAGCAGCCGCCTGCCAGCACGACGATGTCCGGTGAAGAATCCTGCGGTAGGTCCTCTACCGGATCGGGAAACTCGTGCGGCTCGACCTTCAGGCCCATCTCTCTATCCCCACGGAGTAACAGCTCTACCATGAGAGTACATATACTCGACGCGAACCGGATTGAATGCTGGTGGGTTCCGGTGCTGAACCGCGCGCTCGTGCAATCAAGCCGCAGGGCATGTTCATCAATTGCGCCCAAGACGTCGCCCCTCTTGAGCCTGCCAGCACCTGCCCCTATGTAAGGCGCCACCAGGCCGGGCCCCTCTGGCAGCTCACTCGGGCTGTGATGTCGGACTGGACATCATCGGAAGCGGCCTGACGTGACCTCCAGCCAGCTCCAAATCGCTGATCTGTTCCCGGGGAAGTTTGGCCGCTCCTTCGTGTCGGACAAGACAAAGGGCGAGCCAAATGGATTTCCTTGCCGAATATCTGACCACCGGTGCGCTGATAGCCTTCGGTCAGGTCGTTCTCATCGACCTCGTGCTGGCTGGCGACAATGCCATCGTCATCGGCCTCGCGGCAGCCGGGCTTCCAGCCGATCAACGTAACAAGGCTATCCTGGTCGGCATCGCGGCAGCGACCGTGATGCGGATCGGATTTGCCACCATTACCGTGCAGCTTCTGGCCATCGTCGGGCTGCTGCTCGCGGGTGGCCTGCTGCTCCTGTGGGTCTGCTGGAAGATGTGGCGTGAGTTGCGGGTCCCAGCGGACGTGGTGCACGCCGGTCAGGAGGCGCTGGCCTGCGAGGACTTGGACAACAGCGGCGGCGTTGCCGAACTTGCGCCACGAAAGACCTTCGGCCAGGCCGCGCTTCAGATCCTTATCGCTGACGTCACCATGTCGCTCGACAACGTGCTGGCCGTCGCCGGCGCATCCCGCGAGCATCCCTGGGTTCTCGTCTTCGGTCTCGCCCTTTCCATCGCGCTGATGGGTGTCGCCGCATCCTTCATCGCGCGATTGCTGCACCGGCATCGGTGGATTGCTTTCGTCGGCCTCGGCATCATCCTGTACGTCGCGCTCGACATGATCTGGCGCGGTGCCAACGACGTTTGGCCTCACGTCGAGGCGGCATTGGCTGGGCTTTTGCGTTAGCGGCCGATCAATGAAGAGCGCGATCATTCGAGTCGCGCTCTTCATTGCGACGCTCGTCTTATGAGGAGACAGCCTGCAACATGGCGTCGATCACGTGATCGACCTGCTCTTCGCTCAGTCCGCCGTGAAGCGGCAGGCTTAAGACCTCATCCGCTGCCTGCTCTGAAACCGGCAACTCCTCCTCGCCGGTCAGCCAGCCCGCGAAGGCAGGATGGCGATGGAGAGGCACGCGATAATAAAGGCCTGTTTCAACACCTGCCGCAGCAAGCCGCCCCCGCACGTTATCTCGATCCCGTGTTCGGATCGTGTAGAGCGCCCAGGCAGAGCAAAGAAGCGCCGACTGCGGAGGGGTTCCGACCACACCGCTGAAGGCCCGTTGGTATCGGGCTGCGATCTCCCGGCGCGAGGCGAGCCGTTCCTCGAAGACCTCTAGTCCCACCAACAGCACCGCGGCTTGAAGGGTATCGAGGCGGCCGGTAAGGCCGAGCCGCATTGCGACGTCGCCTGAGCCGCGGGTGCCGTGGCTTCTGATCTCGCGCACCGCCTGGGCGAGTTGGTCGTCATCGGTGAAGATGGCACCGCCGTCGCCGAAGGCTCCGAGCGGCTTCGTCGGGTAGAAGCTGGTCGCGGTAATCTCGGCCAGAGTGCCGACCCGGCGTGAGCCTACCCGGGCGCCGAAGCTCTGTGCCGCGTCCGCGATAATCGATAAGCCATACCTCGTCGCAACAGCTTCGATGGCCGCGTAGTCAGCTGGAAGTCCGTAGAGATCGACCGGGATAACTGCCCTTGGTCGCAGCGCCGTATTGCGGAGCGTCCGCTTGATTGCGCGCTCCAGCTGTTCGGCGTCCATCGTCAAGGTTGCCGGATCGACATCTGTGAAGACCGGCACGGCGCCCGCCGCAACGACCGCGCCGGCTGTGGCAGAGAACGTGAACGCCGGAACGAAAACAGCATCACCGGCGCCAACGCCCAACGCCATCAGTGAAATGATTAAGGCGTCGCGACCACTCGAAACACCGATGACGTGGCGCGCACCCGTAAACCTGGCGAGTGCAGCTTCGAGCTCCTCCACTTCCGGGCCGAGAATGAACCGGCCATGCTGAAGCACTTCAGCAATGCGTTGGTTGAGCTTGGGACCGAAACGCTCAGCCTGACGCGACAAATCGAACAATGGCACCTTGACCCGGGCCGGAGCGGGATTCGTATCGCGCAGTGCAAAGGCGTGCTTCATGCGGATGCACCGTAGGGCGCCGAGCCCTCGTCCCATTGAGCGTCGTTTCGAAGAGCTCCGTTCGCCATCAACCGGTGCCCATCGATGCTGTCGCTGATCAACTCCGCGAGGCGCATCGCCTCACAAGCCTCGCGGCCCGTGACCGTCGGTCTGCGCCCAGTGCTGATGCATTCGAGGAACTCGGCGATCTCGTTGGCGAGACTGTCCTCTTTCGGAACCTCGACGGAATCGAATTTGATTGCGGCGAGCCCTATCCGTGCCGGATTTCCGCAAACCGAATACCGCTCGATCCGATGATTTGCGAAATCGCCAATGATGTACCGATTGGGCTGAAAAACGCGAATTCGCCGCTCGGTCTTATGACTAATTCGGCTTGCCGTAATGGTGGCGACGCAAGCGGAGCCAAATACGATTCTGGCATTCGCCAAATCTGTGGTGGCATTGATCACCGGCATGCCTACCGCGTGCACCATTGTTGCCGGCAGCCCCACCAGCCCCTGAATGAGATCGATGTCATGAATCATGAGGTCGAGAACGACGTCGACCTCACCACTCCTCTGCTTCCACGGTGAGACGCGGTAGCTTTCAATGTAAAGCGGGCGCGTGACCTCGCGCGCGAGTGCGCGGTATGTGCTGGAAAACCGCTCGATATGACCGACCTGGAGCACCCGCCGCCGTTCCTCCGCAAGAGACGCGAGTGCCAGCGCAGTCTCCAGCCTGTCGGTAATCGGCTTCTCGACCAAAACGTGAATGCCGTTGTCGATCAGAGCGCTGGCGACCTCGAAATGCAGCGCCGTCGGCACGGCGACACTCGCGCCAATCACACGGCCGATCACGGAGCGGTAGTCGCAAAACGCCTCGGCCCCGAACTCCTCCGCCACGGCCCTGGCCTTTGCGGGATCGATGTCGACCACAGCGACCAGCTTGGCTGCCGGATTGGCCGCGTAGTGTTTCGCATGGAGGCGTCCGAAGTATCCCGCCCCGACGACAGCGACCGGTATTGGCTCTGTCATGTTCCCCACCCGAACCAAAAGTGGCAGGAATGTTACGCACACCACCTATGGATGAGAAGTGGCGCGGGGGCCAACCAGCGCGGGAAATGAGCGGTTATCCACTTCTGTCTGTGGACACTGATGGCAAGGTGGCGGAACACGCGACAGCACATGCCGACGTCGATCTCCTTCAACGACGCAGCTCCGCTTGAATAGCACACGGATCGCATTTACCTGGGACGACCGCCGAACCTCACACCAACGACAGCACCACCAGAAGCTCGCCCATGGACACCATTCTTCCCCTCCTGACCGACCCGGCCGCGTGGGTTGCCCTCGTGACACTTGTCGCGATGGAGGTGGTGCTTGGAATCGACAATCTCATATTCATCGCCGTGCTGACCAACAAACTTCCGGAGAATCAGCGGGTCAGCGCGCGCCGCATCGGAATTTCCGCTGCCCTCCTGTTGCGGATTGCTCTTCTGTTCACAATTGCAACAATCGTAACCTTGACGACGCCCGTCTTCTCGATCTTCGGCCTCGATTTCTCCTGGCGTGACCTCATCCTCATCGCAGGCGGGCTGTTCCTCGTTTGGAAGGCGACCAAAGAGATCCATCATCGGGTCGACCCCGATCCGGCGCCCGACATTTTCGACCGCAAAACGGCTGTGCTCGGGTTTGGATCGGCCATTGGGCAGATTCTTCTGCTAGACCTCGTTTTCTCGGTCGACAGCATCATCACCGCGGTCGGCATGACGACGCACGTGCCCATTATGGTCGTGGCTGTCATCGTCGCCGTGCTTGCCATGTTGCTCGCGGCAAATCCGCTCTCTGATTTCATTAACGCTCACCCGACGATCGTGATGCTTGCGCTCGCCTTCCTATTAATGATCGGCATGGTGCTGATCGCGGATGGGTTCGGGGTGCACGTACCGAGAGGCTACATCTATGCTGCAATGGCCTTTTCGGCTCTGGTCGAGGGTCTCAACATGCTTGCGCGCCGAGCACGGCGGCAACGCCGCGGCGGCGGCTCTCATTAGACGGCGTGCCGCCCTGCACATTTGGGGCGAATTGTGAGGATATGACTACGTTCCGCCGCAAAGCGTGACCGTTCTGTGCTTGACGTGTACGTCCACGAAGCGCACTGTGCACGAAATGTTCCAAGATTCCCAATTTCTTGGGAGAAACACGGATGAGGGGGGCGACCGTGCTCGTTTGCAGGCCGCAGATCATCTTAGCCGCGTCCGCGCTTGTGCTCGCCGGATGCAGCTCGGGGGGCCTTACGACCGCATCACTGACGGGCGGCGGTAATGCAACGGAAGTAGCGGCCGGAGAGGCGGCATCGGCCGGCCCGCCGCCAAGCGATCCGACTTCCCGCACGCTTCAAGTCGCCGCCACTTCCGCTCGCGCTAGCCGCTGCGGCTTCTATTTCGACCCCGAAAAGCTCAAGTCGAGCTTCCTGGCTGCCGAGATGGCGCGGGGCGCCGGCCCGGAGGAGCTTCAGAAGATCGAGCGCGAATACAATTACGTCCGCTCGTCCGTCGCTGAAAAAATCGCCGAGGACAGCCGATACTGCGACGAGGCCAGAACCAAGGAGATCAAGCGCGACCTCAACCGCCATCTTGCTGGCGACTTCACGCCGGCACCCAAAAAGCAGGAGGCGCAGCAGGGCCTGCTGGCCGGGCTGCTCGACAGTGATCGCAGCGAGAGCAAGCCTTTCAACGCCGACACCTTCTTCGAGGATCTCAGTCGGAGGAATCCGCGCTGAAGTGGGATGATTAGCCACAAGCGGCCGAGACCATGGCCGATCAACTTCTCTGGTTCGAGACGCTGATCAGGTTTTCGGCTGGCCTAGTGTTGCTGATCATGCCGTTGACGGCGGCAAGGGTGCTTGGATTGCCGTTGCCACAGGCGCTTCTTTGGCCGCGGTTGCTCGGTGCTCTTCTCATTGGCATGGCCGCCGCGACGCTGCTCGAAGGCAGCATCTCAGGCTCCCGCGGGCTGGGGCTTGGCGGGCTCGTGCTCATCAATCTCATCACAGCAGTAGTCATTATCGCCTTGCTCGTGCTCGAGCGCGGCAGTCAGACGAAACGCGGCAAGCTGTTTCTGCGGGCCCTGGCCATAACGCTCGTTGGCCTTGGTCTCATTGAGATCGCGGTTGCCTGACGTTTTAATGAAATAGAGTGCGATCCGAGCTTGCCGACCGCTTGCATCCCCGGCACGATGCAGCTTGCACGTTGGGTCCAACTCAAGCACCGCGGTTCAAGGCCATGATGAAGCTCCTGTTCTCTCCTGCCTCGCCTTACGTCCGCAAAGTCAGGATCACTGCCGCGATGAAGGGCGTCGCTGATCGCATTGAGAATGTGCCGACCGACACCCTGCCATTGGTCAACGAGGATTTGCGCCGGGAAAATCCGCTTTCCAAAATTCCAGTTCTGATCACCGACGACGGCATGCGGATTTTCGACAGCCACGTGATCTGCGAATACCTCGACACGCTCGCGCCCGAACCGCGGCTGTTCCCCGCTTCTGGCCCAGAACGGTTCCGAACGCTGACCCTTGGCGCGCTCGCAGACGGCATGCTCGATGCGGCATTGCTGCTCGTCTACGAGAAGCGCTATCGGCCGGAGGACAAGTGGGTCGAGAGCTGGATGCAGCGTCAGCAGGCCAAGATCGACACGTCCCTCGACTGGCTCGAAAAGGCGCCGCCAACGTGGTCTGACCATCCGGATTACGGCCACATCACTCTTGCCTGCGCGCTCGGCTACCTCGACTTTCGTCATGGCGGGCAGTGGCGCAACGGGCATCCAGGGCTGGTCGCTTGGCTCGATAAGTTTGCAGCGGCCGTCCCAGCCTTCGAGGAGACGCGGCCAAGCTGAGGAAGGGGCAGCGCATGGTCTCGTTCGATCCGAAGTCGGCTGCTGCGTACGTGGCCGACGCACACCGTACGCGAGCGCCTTACAGGAATTTGCCGCCTGAAATCGCGCCCCCGACCGTCGCTGACGCCTACGCCGCCCAGGAAGCGCTCCGCGAGCTATGGACGCCGATTTACGGCCCTGTCCGCGGGCTCAAGATCGCGACGACCACCAAGGTCATGCAGGAGCTGATGGGCATCGATCACCCATGCGGCGGCATGATCTACGAGCGGCGCATCCATCAGTCGCCGGCGCAGGTGCGGCGGGAGGACTTCGTCAATCTCATGGTCGAGTTCGAGCTGGCCGTGAGATTGGGGACCAGCCTCCCGCCAAAGGCTACACCCTACACTACTGCCGAAGTCCGGGCTGCTGTGGCCGAAGTCATGCCGGCCTTTGAGCTGATCGAGGACCGAGGTGCCGATTACAAAAGCACCAACGCGCTTTCGCTGATCGCCGACAATGCCTGGAATGGCGGCGTGGTTCTCGGGGCGCCGCAACAAGTGCCGGCGGACTTTGAGCTCAACGGACTTCAAGGCCGCCTCGTGGTCAACGAGCAGGATCGAGGCTCAGGCCTGACCGATAATCCCATGGGCGCTCTGGCCTGGCTTGCCAATTTGGCTGTCGAACGCGGCCGCTCGCTCGAAGCCGGCATGATCGTGATCACCGGCAGCGTTCTGCCCACGATCTCCGTCGCGCCGGGAGATAAGCTCGTTTTCTCTCTGGAAGGCCTTGGATCCGCAGAGCTGTCCATTTCATGATGGCTGGCTTTGCACTCCGCCACGCCGATGGATTGACTGAAAACGCGGGCGCGACAACCAGCGCCCGCTTTCGATAATCGGCCTGCCGTGCACTGGCGCCCTGTAGATGTAGACCCAGGCCGTCAGCTCCCGGCCATCCTCGAGCCTCACCGTACGCTCTACGCGGGCATACTCGCTGTGCGCCTCGCGGCCGGGTACGATGCCTTCGTAGGCATCCAGCCAGCGAAGCGAGCGGGAAGGATCGATCAGTTCAAATACTTCACCGTGGACATCCCCATCGGCTGGGCCGGTTTCCACGAGCGCCGGGTAGGCACCAAGGTCGTAAAGCCGCCCCTTGATGCGAGCCAGTCCCACGAGCCGCGCCTCGCGCTGGAGCCGCGCGCCCATGCGGTGGCCCGCGCCCGACATCAACGTGCCGTAGACGAACAAATGCTGCGCCATCGTGCGCTCGGCCGATCACCCCGCAATCTTGGAGAAATCCGCAACTCTCATTGTAGCCGCGCGGATTTGCGAGAGAAGCCGCAACCGGTTCTGGCGCACTTTCTGGTCCTCGACGTTGACCGTCACCTTCTCGAAAAAGGCGTCGACAGGGCGGCGCAACTCGGCCAGTGCCCGCATCGCACCCTTGAAGTTTTCCACCGCGATGGCAGCCGAGGTATCCTGCTTGGTGCTCTCGATGGCTGCTGCGAGCGCCAGCTCCTCCGGTGCCTGGAGCAGCTTGATGTCGTAATCGCCATCGTAGCTTGTCTTGTCCTTCTTTTCCTCGATAGCGAGGATGCTGGCGGCACGCTTCAAGCCGGCGAGCAGATTGGCCCCGTCGTTGGTTTCTAAGAACTCGCCCAGAGCTTCGACACGCTTCACGATCAGTGCGAGATCGTCCTGGCCGGGCAAGGCGAAGACGGCATCGATGAGATCGTGCCGCACGCCCTCTTCTCGCAAGTGAACTTTGAGACGATCGGCGAAGAAGGAAAGAAGGTCTTCAACCAATCCGGCCGGGGGCTTCACCGTGCTCGGCTGGAGAGCCAAGCTTTTCTGGATGAATTTTGCGAGCGGCAACCGCAAATCGTTCTCGAGCACGATCCGGATGATGCCCAGAGCCGCGCGCCTGAGCTGATACGGGTCACCCGAACCGGTAGGCTTCTCATCAATCGCCCAGAAGCCGACCAGCGTATCGATCTTGTCCGCCAGCGCGACGGCAACGGCGACGGCGTCGCCTTCCTCTACCAAGGGCACGGTGTCGTTCGGCCCCTTGGGCTTGTAGTGCAGCTCGATCGCCCTGGCGATCTCAGGTTTGGTGCCGGCGGCCTCGGCGTAATAGCGGCCCATGAGCCCCTGCAGCTCAGGGAACTCGCCAACCATTCCAGAAACGAGATCCGCTTTCGCGAGCTGCGCCGCCCTGCGCGCATCCTCGGGCACTGCATCGACGGCGCCCGCGATCTGATAGCTGAGCTCCGCGATACGCTCGACGCGCTGCCATTGCGTGCCGAGCTTCTCGTGAAAAGTGACACCGCGCAGCGCCAACGCCATTTCGTCGAGCGGCTTCTTGAGGTCCTGCTCCCAAAAGAAGCGCGCATCGGACAGGCGTGCGCGGATCACCTTCTCGTTGCCCGCAACGATCGCCGCGCCGCCGTCCTTTGCTTCGAGATTGGCAACAAGCAGAAAGCGGTTCGCCAATTTCTGCGTCTTGGGATCGCGCAGCGCGAAGCATTTCTGATGGGCTCGGAGCGACGTGATGATCACCTCCGGCGGCACCTCGAGAAAGCTTTCGTCGAAGTGCCCCATGAGCACGATCGGCCACTCCGTCAGGCCAGCGTTCTCCGCCAGGAGCCCCTCGTCCTCGACGAGCTGCAGCTTATGCTTTGCAGCAAGCTCTCTCGCCTGCTCGGCGATGCGCTGGGCCCGTTCCGCCGCGTCCAGGATGACGCGGTGTTCACGGAGCTTCTTGACGTAATCCTCGAAGCTGTGAACCCGGAACGGCGCGTTGCCGTGAAAGCGGTGGCCGCGAGTTGTATTGCCGCTCGCCACGCCCGCGACTTCAAATTGGACAACCTCGCCATCGAGAAGGCAGACGATTCCATGCAATGGCCGCACCCACGTGAACGTCTGCCAGCCCCAACGCATGGATTTCGGCCATGAGAAGCGGCGCAGAACCTGAGGTATGACCTCGGCGATCACCTCGTAGGCGCTCCGGCCGGGCCGCTCGATGCGCGCGACGTAATAGTCACCCTTCTTGGGGTCTGACACGACGCTCGCCTCACCGATCGAGGCGAGCCCCGCAGCTTTGAGGAAACCTTGAATCGCCTGCTCCGGCGCGTTCACCCGCGGACCTTTACGCTCCTCGACCTGGTCGGGCGAGCGCGGCGGGATATCGCGAACCACGAGGGCGAGCCGGCGCGGCGTGGCAAAGGCCCGAGCCTCGCCAGTCGCAAGGCCATGGGCCTGCAGCTCGCTGGTCACAAGCCGCTTCAGCTCCTCTGTCGCGCGCTGCTGCATGCGCGCTGGGATTTCCTCGGAGAACAGCTCGAGCAGAAGTTCAGGCATGGGGCTCCTCGGCGGCGGGTGTCATGAGCCGATCCTTTTAGCGGCATCGCCTGTCGGAGCGAAGTCCAAACGGAGGCCGCCAGGCCAACGGCTGAGAAGGGCGGATCGCGCTAGTCGGACCGGCCAGCTATTTGGGCAAGCACCTGGGTGCGGCTACGCACTTGGAATTTGCGCAACCGTGCTGATGACGGCGAAACGGTCGCCGAGCGCGGCGAGTGCGGCGCGATGCAAAGCCTCGGCGGAGATAACGCCGCCCAGCGGGTCCGGCAGGTCCCGGGTCGCAGCAGCGTCGGCCGGGATCGTCACGCGGTATCCGAGATCGAGGGCCGCCCGCGCGGTGGAGCTGACGCACATGTGGGTCATGAAGCCGGCGATCACGAGCGATGTGCGCCCAATCGATTTCAGCTCGGCATCGAGGCCCGTCTGAGCGAAGGCGTTCGGCAAAGGCTTTTCGATGACCCGCTCCGCGCCCCGCGGGCTGACTTCGTCGATGATCGCCCCGCCGCGAGCGTCACGATCGAACAAGCCGCCTGGCCGGCCCTTGTGGGCGATGTGCACGACCGGCGCGCCTGCATCCCTTGCCTTGGCCAGCAGTTGCGAAAGCGCCTCTAAAGCCGGCTTTATGCCCGGCAGCGCCAACTTTCCGTCGAGATACTCGTACTGTGCATCGATGACGACGACGGTCGATTGCGACAGCCGCGCCGGCCGCAGGTCCGCCCCGGACATTTTAAGGAGCGTCTTGGGAGAGCTCACGCGCCGCCTCCTTCCGTCTTGAGCCAAGCTGCGCAGCACGCCTTCGCCAACTCGCGGACGCGGAGGATGTAGCTCTGGCGCTCAGTCACCGAGATGACGCCGCGCGCGTCGAGCAGATTGAAGATGTGCGAGGCCTTGATGCACTGATCGTAAGCCGGCAGCGCCATGAGATGGCGGCCGCCCTCGCTCTCTCCCTTCTCCAGCAGCGCCCGGCATTCCTTCTCGGCGTCGCGGAAATGCTGGAAAAGCATTTCCGTGTCGGCGTGCTCGAAGTTGTATCGCGAATACTCCTGCTCCGCCTGCAGGAAGACGTCCCCATAGGTGAGCTTCCGCTCGTCCTCGCGGCCGTTGAAGTTGAGATCGAACACGCTGTCGACGCCCTGGAGGTACATCGCCAGCCGCTCGAGGCCATAGGTGAGCTCGGCCGACACGGGATTGCAGTCGAAGCCCCCGACCTGCTGGAAATAGGTGAACTGCGTCACCTCCATGCCGTCGCACCAGACCTCCCAGCCGAGGCCCCAGGCGCCGAGCGTCGGGCTCTCCCAGTCGTCCTCGACGAAGCGGATGTCGTGGTTTTCGTGCGACAGGCCGATCCGATTGAGGCTCTCCAGATAGAGGTCCATGATGTCCGGCGGCGACGGCTTCATGATCACCTGGAACTGGTAGTAGTGCTGAAGCCGATTCGGATTTTCGCCGTAGCGGCCATCCTTCGGGCGCCGCGAGGGCTGCACGTAGGCAGCGTTCCAGGGCTTCGGGCCCAGCGCCCGCAGCGTCGTTGCCGGGTGGAACGTACCCGCGCCGACCTCCATGTCGTAGGGCTGAAGAATGGCGCAGCCCTGCTCGCTCCAATAGAGCTGGAGCGCCAAGATCAGGTCCTGAAAGGAGCGGTCGGGCCTGAGCTCGCTGGCAATGACGCCTCGCGGCTCTTCGGCCGGCTTGGTTGCAGTTCGGATCGCCATGGTATTCGTGGCCTGGGCTTGTCGTATCGGCGGCGGACTATAGGGGAGCAGAGGCCGGATTGCGAGACTGTTGGCGGCCGCGCACGCGAGTTCCAGAGGTCAAGCAATCGTCACCCGCGGTAGCAGTCACTGAACAGGCTTTGATGGCCTGTAGACGCCGGCAGCCTCATCCCACTCCAGGTTTCCCAAGTCCTTGGGCATACGGCGACCGTTAAGGGCTTGATTGCGCAGCTCTTCTTGCTCCTCTCTGGCGTCGGCGAGCGCCCGAGCGATCTCGCGAGAGATCCAACGGTACCCCGCATAGAGGCCTACCCCGGCGAGAACCAGCGCAATCAGCTGTGGCATTCATCCCCCTCCGTAACCCGGCGACCGCGTTGGTCCGCGCCGGTGTGCATGTTTGTCAAAGCCCATAGCGCGACCAAAGCGCCCGGGCCTCAATCGCAGATAGCAGATCTTCCGCGAGCGTATAAGGCAATCGTTCCACGTGCTCGGTCTCGCTCGCTGAGGTCAGACGCGGAAAGCGGAAAAAGCGCGACAGCCACCCGCTGGGGCCAAACGGGACCAGCTTGAGCTGAACGTCATCTCCGTGCAGCTCCCGCATCTTGGTGCGCACATCCGAAACACCGTCGATCAACCCCAGCTCAAGCGCCTTGGCCGCCGACCAGAAAGCGCCGGAAAACAATTCCGAATCGTGCCCTTTGAGGCGCTCTGCGCGCCGATCCTTCACGACGCCTATGAAGACGTCGTGCACGTCCTTCTGAATTGCCTGGAGCCGCGCCACGTCCTCCGGCTTCTCTGGCTGGAACGGATCGAGCAGCACTTTGGCGTCCCCAGAGGTATAAACGCGCCGGTCGATGCCGATCTTGGCCATTGCTTTGTCGAAACCGAAGGTAGCCGAAACCACACCGATCGAGCCGATGATCGACGACGGATCGGCATAAATCTCATCGCCGGCGACCGCGAGGTAATAGCCGCCCGATGCCGCGACATCCTCGCAGAAAACGTAGACCTTCTTTTTCTTCTCCTCGGCGAGCTGGCGGATGCGCTTGAAGATCAAATTCGATTGCACGGGCGAGCCACCTGGCGAATTCACGACGACGGCAACGCTCGGCAGTTTCGACAGGCTGAACGCCTTCTCGAGCCCGGGTGCAACGGTGCTTATCGAAAGCCCTGGCCTGAGCGGCGTGGCAAATCCAATCGGTCCGGAAAACCGCACGACGGGAACAACGGGGCGGCGCTTGAAAAACCACATCTGTTCGTTGCTTCTTTCAGACGAAAAACAGCAAGACGTCCTCCTTGCAGCACCATGGGCCGACTGCAAGGGTTTTCGCTTCAACTCTTAGTCGACTGATACACCCCCGGCTACCCCTTCAGGCGAGCGGAAGGGCCGCACCTTCCCGGAGGACACGCGCAATATCGGGCCGGAAACCGTTGCCGACCTCTTCGTGCAGAACCAGGCCGGACTTTAGGACGAGAGGCGCGCGGCTCCCTTTCTTTCCGCGAAGAATGATGCGCACCGCCGGCTCTCCTTGCCTCGGGTGAAGCGGCAAGATTTCGAGTGCGCCAAACCGGCCCTCGAGCAGTCTGAGAAGCTCTGGCAAGGCCTCCGGCCGGTGAACCATCGTGAGCGTGCCGTGAGGAGCCGCGACGCGGGTCAGGAATTGCACCCAACGGGCAAGGCTACCCTCCGGCATGGCGTGGGCATTCGCCTTGATCGCATGCTGCGGACGGCGCCCGCGACCTTCGACATGATAGGGCGGATTGGCGACAACGTGTTCGAACGAGTCAGGCGTCAAACCCGCTGCGGCAAGATCAGCGGCCGGTCCGGTCACGTCTGCGGCAACGACGGTGACACGCTCCCCGAAGTTATTGCGAGCCACGTTGGCACGGGCGAGGTCAACGAGAAACGGGGCGTTCTCAACCAGTGTGACCTGGGCTGTTGATACCCGGCGCGCGATACAGAGGCCCACCACACCGGCTCCTGCACCTGCGTCGAGCACGCGCTCCACGCGATTTTCTACGACCGGTACAGCCGCTGCTAGCAGCACCGCATCAATTCCGGCGCGATATCCCTTACGCGGCTGGAGGATGTTCAGAGCTCCGCCGAGGAACGCATCCTCAGTGACGTCTTGCAGGCCGACCTCCCCATCAGGTCGGGTCGTCATCATTGATCCAGTGCCCTAGCCCTGCTTCTACGAGCACTTGGCGCGCCCTCACGACATCGTCAGATCGAACAAGAATCCGCCGCGGAAGCACGCCGACAGAGCCTTCCATGACGCTCATATTTCCGTCTGCCACGAGCGGATCAATGCCTGCGTCCCGCAGAAGCACCTCCACGAAGCTCAGCAACACCGGGTTGTTCGTGCGCAGAATCTCCATCATGATGGATGCCCTTTCTGCACCACGTGTCCGGAAATCGACTATGCGGCAATCTGCCGTGAAAACGGTTCCGGAACCCGTAGTTTAAGATCACCAAGGTCAGTAACCGCCGAAAGAGGAACCCGTGGTGGGGGTCGTTGTCCCGATCGACGATACGCGTGATCCGTCCGAATGCCTGACCCCCATCCTCGAGCTGGTGGCCGAGGACATGGGCGCAGTGAATCGCCTTATTCTGGACAAGGCGGTCTCAGACGTCGAGCTTATTCCGAAGCTCGCACTCCATCTTATTGATTCCGGCGGTAAACGCATGCGGCCGATGCTGACCATCGCCGCAGCGAAGCTGTGCGGATACACCGGCGATGGCCATGTGCCGCTGGCTGCAGCAGTCGAATTCATGCACACGGCGACGCTGCTGCACGACGATGTCGTCGACGAGAGCAATTATCGCCGTGGCAAGAAGGCCGCCCGATTGCTCTGGGGCAACCAGGCCAGCGTGCTCGTCGGCGATTTCCTCCTGGGTCAGGCTTTCCGCATGATGGTGGATGTCGGCTCGCTGCCGGCACTCAAGATCCTGTCCCACGCGGCCGCGGTCATCGCAGAAGGTGAGGTCATGCAGCTCGCCGCTGCCAAGAACACTGCGACCACCGAGGACGAGTATTTGGCGATCATCAACGCCAAGACGGCTGCACTGTTCTCCGCAGCGACAGAAGTTGGTGCCGCCCTTGCCGGCAGACCTGCCGATGAGCAGGCGGCTCTCAGATCTTATGGGAGGACGCTCGGAATAGCGTTCCAACTCGTCGACGATGCGCTCGACTACTCGGGAGAAAGCGCACGCCTCGGCAAGTCCGTCGGCGACGATTTCCGCGAGGGCAAAATTACGCTCCCAGTTATCCTGGCTTATCGCCGCGGAAACGAGGAGGAGCGAGCGTTCTGGAGGCGGACTCTGACGGAGGGGGATATCCGCGAGAACGATTTCGAGCACGCCATGGCGCTCTTGCGCCGCCATAAAGCTATCGAAGCCACCCTCGAACGTGCACGGTACTATGGCTCGATGGCCCAGGATGCCCTCGCGATCTTCCGTGATAGCCAAGCCAAACGCGCCCTTCTCGGCGCCGTCGCTTTCTGTGTGAACCGCGCCTATTGAGATCGCGAGCTCGTTCTCAGCTCGCTGGCGAAGCTGCGGCCGCCAAGCCGTCCTTGTGCAACCGGCTGAAAAGACGGCCCTTCTTGTCGCGAGGGATCTGAATACGGCACACGGTCTGGCCGTTCTCCGACGTCTCGCGCGCCAGCACTCGCGCATTCTCGTGCAGCCAAGCAAGCAGGCCGCCAGCAGTTGCAGGCACCGCGATGGTGAGCTCTTCGTCCGCGCGGCCAAGCTGCGCGTCAATGGCCTCTAGAAGCTGCTCCAAGCCAGTTCCCTGAGTGGCGGAGATAAGAAGCGGCGCCCGTTCCGCGCGCCGGGCCGCATTCTGCAGCTCTTCTAAGGTTTCCGGCGGCAGCAGGTCGATCTTGTTCCAGACTTCCACGATCCTGCCATCCGGCTGGTCCACGTCGATGCCGAGATCGGCCAACACGCTCTCCACATCTGCCCGCTGTGCTTGCGTTTCGGGGTGGCTGATGTCGCGCACGTGCAGGATCAAGTCCGCCTCAACGACCTCCTCGAGCGTCGCACGAAACGCAGCGACAAGCGTCGTAGGCAGGTCAGAGATGAAACCGACGGTATCGGAGAGGATCACCCGGCGACCGCTCGGCAGCTTGAGCTCCCGCATCGTCGGGTCGAGCGTCGCGAAGACCTGGTCTGCAGCGGCGACCCCCGCGCCAGTCAGCTTGTTGAACAGCGTCGACTTGCCAGCGTTGGTGTAACCGACGATGGCCACCAGCGGATAGGGCACGCGCCGCCGCCCGGAGCGATGCAGCTCACGGGTGCGCACCACGACATCCAGCTCCTTCCGGATGGCGTCGATGCGCTCTTGGATGAGGCGCCGGTCCGTCTCGATCTGAGTCTCACCAGGACCGCCGAGGAAGCCGTAGCCACCGCGCTGGCGCTCCAGGTGGGTCCAGCTCCGGACCAGCCGGCTCTTTTGATAAGTGAGGTGAGCCAGCTCGACTTGGAGCCGACCTTCCCGCGTCCGGGCCCGGCGCCCGAAGATCTCCAGGATAAGGCCGGTGCGATCGAGCACCTTCGTGTTCCAGG
>QGVC01000331.1 GCA_003242645.1 Pseudomonadota bacterium | reverse complement strand
TTTCACACCCGCCGATCTCGCAAGCCCGACGTCGTTCCCCCTCGGTACCCCGCCAAGGCGCGGGCGGTTTCGGCCGAGCCCGTAGGGGCCGTCGCGCCCCCCCGGGCGTGAGGCCGCCCGCCTCCCTGTGGGATAATCAACCGTTCGGGTCGGGGCGTGGCGCAGCCTGGTAGCGCACCTGCCTTGGGCGCAGGGGGTCGCTGGTTCGAATCCAGTCGCCCCGATATCAAGTTCAGCGGGGCACCCTGAGCGACGAGCGAGTCGACAGGGCGCCCCGACTATCGTCTTTGCCAGACGACGACTCGAACGCCAACTAGCCCTCCCCGTCCCTGCTTCCGTCGCCTTCTCGCCTCGCTGCTGCTCTTTCAGCCTCCCGTTCAGCGGCAAACATCTGTGCAAGCTCCTTCATGAGGTCCCGGCGCATCTTCACCGGGCCGAAGCGCACTACCTGACTCCACTTCCCTTGTCGCCGGAGATGAGCAAGATACTGCCGGTCGATCAACGACCACCGCACCGGACCACCCGGTCTCGGTGGGAACGGGATCACGTTCGCTCCCGTCGCATCCGGCACGGAGCGCCTGGCCGGCGTAACGACTGACTGCTGGACGACCGCCGGTCCGGACTCGCTCGGCACGACCTGTTCAACTGCGAGCTGTACCGGGACGCCCGTCGTCCGATTCGTTGCGCTCGCATCGCCCACGGGCACCTGCCGTCTGGATGACAGGGCAATCAGACTGCCCAGCACCGCACATCCGAACGCGATGACCACTTCACGCTGGCTCATCGCGTCCGCCATGACGGCCAGCAGGCCAACACAGGAGGAAACGAGGCTCGTGACACGTCGACCGGGCACCTGCTGACTGCCTCCTTCGCCGCGGACGCTGCGGCGTTCACGCCGACCCAGACACGACGCGCACATCGCGCCCGCAATGACGAAAGCCCTCGCTGCGATGTAGAGGGCGGGTGGGAACAGGCCAAGGGCCACCCGCTCCTCATGAGACAGCGGGCCTTCCGTCGCCCTGAGAACTGTCAGAAGGATGCCGGTGACGACGCAGGTGACCAGTGCCAGCCGCGTGTCACCCCGAGCTCTTTCGTGTTGCAGATTGTCGGACGCCATCGGCGTTCTCCCTTCCGAGAACACCGGGAAGCGGACGCGTGGGGGAAACGGAATTGCCGACACTCGCCAACGCGAGTGGGCCCCATCTCTCACCGGCCGCGCGCTGCTGCGCGATCCGGCGAGACAGGCACCTTACCGTCCGGCCGGGCGGCCGACGGCAGGTTGCCGGACCCGCCACCATGGCGGGTCGCTCCCGATGTCGCGACGGCGGACTGCGAAATCTGGGCCAGCTCCGAACCGTGGCACTATCGCGGCCATTGCGCCCAGCGCTCAACCGGACGACGAGACACCGTCCTACTGAGGTGACATCTCCAAGGCGTCTTTGGGCGAGGCTCTCAGGGGCTGCTATAGCTCCGTTCACTGTCTCAGGGACAAGTATCCCCCGGGAGAACGCCCCCAGCTCGTACTCTGCGCTAGAATTCAGGCCAAGTCCGACAGTTCCGATGTCACGCCGGTCGTTTGAACACCCAAGAGGGGAGGACTGGTCGCGCGAGGAAGTCGAAGCCACCGTTGCCGACTATTTCTCGATGCTGCGCGACGAGCTGGCCGGCGTCCCGGTCAACAAGGCGCAGCATAACGAGCGTCTACGCAAGCTTCTGCACGGCCGGTCGAAGGGCGCCGTCGAGTTCAAGCACGCGAACATCAGCGCGGTTCTTACTCTGCACGGGTACCCGTACATCGACGGCTACAAACCTCGTTTCAACTTCCAAGCGCTCTTGGAGCAGGCTGTTCTCGAGTACCTCGACACGCACCGCGACTTCTTCGACTCCCTGCTCGACGGGCCCGTTCTCAATCCGACCGCCATTCCACGCATTGAGAGATTGGACGTCAAGCGGGTGGTCGAAGCGCCACCGGAAGAGATGCGAGTTCCCCACGCGGTGTGGTCGCCGTCGACTCGACTGGCCCGATTCGACTTCGTCGCACGTGACGCCGCGAATCGCGATCTCGGTCGACGCGGCGAAGAGTTCGTGCTCGAGTTCGAGCGCAAGCGTGTCCACGACGGCGGACGCCGGGACTTGGCCAAGCGGATTGAATGGACGTCACAGGTCCGAGGCGACGGCGCCGGCTACGATATCCACTCGTACGACCTGGACGGGTCGCCGCGACTGATCGAGGTGAAGACCACGGGGCTCGGCAAGTACTTCCCCTTCAACGTTACCGCAAATGAGGTCCGCTGCTCCGAAGCCCGGGCGCAGGAGTTCTATCTGTACCGGGTGTTCCACTTTGGACGAGATCCTCGCTTGTACATGCTTGCGGGAGAACTATCGGCGTCCTGTCACCTCGATCCGATCCAGTTTCGCGCTTCCGTTCGGCGTCGCGCAGCCTTAGTACTTGAGCGGTCCTGATTCACAGGTGTCGAGTTGATCGGGGCACTGCCGCGACTGATGCCGGTTGCCACTGACACGCTCCAGGCAACGAGACACACAGCCTCGTGAGCGACCGATCACACACGCAACGGGATCCTTGGCTCTCTGATTCGAGTCGACAGGCGTCTGGAACTTGTCCAAGTTCAACTGCCAGTATCTGGTGTGAACTGCGCTCCGATGCCATCTCTCGCGGTGGCCAGCCACGTTACCTTGGGTCAAGTCCTTTTCTTCCTGTAAAAGCCTGAAGGCGTTGGTATCCTCCGTTTCGGGCTACGCGACGGCTTCCTCCTTCGTCATTGGCGTTATCTCTGCTCGCAGCTGAGCGAGATGCCGCAGCGTCGCGGCGGTCATCGGAATCCCGCGCCACAGCTTCGACGCCGCCATCAAACTGGCGTAAAGCAGCGTCAGGCACGAGCGCTCGGTCGGGAAGCGCGGAATGACCTTCGTCCGGCGCCGGCTCTCGCCGTTCAACCGCTCGAGCCGATTCGTGGTTCGGATCCGCCGATGGTGCACCTCCGGAAAGCGCAGATAGATCACGCACTCCTCGAGGTCCCGTTCGAGGCACTCCATCGCCGCCGGATAGCGGTCCTTGAATTTCGCGATCAGATCGCGCCCGCGCTTCAGCGCCGCCGCGTACGACGGGGCCTGAAACACCTGCGTGACCAGGTCCTTCATCTTGGCCTGCATCAGCCGCGGCAGTTTGGCGATGATGTTGCGCATCTTGTGGGCAAGGCATCGCTGCCGATACGCGCGGGGCCACACGCGCTTGACGGCTTTCACGAGCCCGGGCGCGCCGTCCATCACCACGAGCAGCGGATCGCGGAGGCCGCGCGCCACCAGGTCCTGCAGGAAACTGAGCCAGGCGTCGTACGATTCGCGCGGCCCGAGATCGAGATGCAGCAGGACGGGCCGGCCATCCTCCAGCAGCGCATAGGCGGAGAGCACGCCCTCTTTCTCGTTGGTGCCCTGGCGGGCCGCGTGGTACTGCCCATCGAGAAACAGGTACACGATGGGCAGCTCGCTCAGATCGCGCCGGCGCCACGTGTCGAAGTCCTGATTGAGCTGCTGCGTGACGCGGCTGACCGTGCTCTTGCTCAAGCGGCTCCCGCCGAACGTCTCGGTGAAGAGCGCGCTGACATCCTGCGTCGACAAGCCGCGGACGTACATCCCCCGCACCAGGCTCTCAAGATCAGCGGTCCGGGTCTGCAGCCGCTCGGCCACCCGCGGCTGAAACGGCTCTTCGGTCCCGCGCAGCTGCGGCACGGCGAGCTCCAGCAGGCCGGCCTCGGTCTGCACGTGCTTCGGCTCATAGCCGTTGCGCCACCCGACACGCTGCCGCGCCCCGCGGCGGTAATGCTCCCGGCCGAGGAAGGCGGTCGCTTCCGCTTCAATCGCGACCTGCAGCATGTAGCGGGCGAGCCGGCCGACGAAACCGACCATCGGCGGCTCGGCCGATTCGACCGTCGCTTCGCCGCCCTGCAGCGTGCTGTCGATTTCTGCTTTCAACTGGACACTTGGTGGTACTCTCTTCATGGCGTTGATCTCCTCCCGACCCGCGACCAACGGGCCGACTCTGGTTTGAATCACCAGGAGGATACCAACGCCTCTTTGCTTTTACAGGGAGTTTAGGACATCACC
>QGVC01000330.1 GCA_003242645.1 Pseudomonadota bacterium | reverse complement strand
GAGCACATCAGCTTCACTGCAAAGCGGCCAGCGTTGTCCTTGATGGCTCGGTACTTCATTTGTGCTCCTTCGCGAAGAACGCCGCCGCACGCTTTAAAAAATCTCGCTCCTGTGTGACCCGGGCGAGCTCCCGGCGAAGCCGAACGACCTCTTCCTGTTCGGCTTTGACAGCGCCGCGCGTCTTGCCGGCCGCCCCAGCTTCACGCTCCTCGCGCATCCAGCGGTGCAGCACATTGGCGTTCACCCCGAGCTCCCGCGCAACCTGCGTGACCGCCTTGCCCGAGTCATTCGCTAGCCGAACCGCCTCCGACTTGTACTCGTCGCTGTACTGGCGACGTGACCTTCGTTCTGACATTTCCAACCTCCCGATTTCGCTATTGTCCACCTTATGAAGGTGTCCACGAAACCGGGGGAGGATCAGTTCTATACGAAGCACATACCAACGCAGTGAATGCTCGGGAACTCCATCAGCGATGCACGCCTGAATGAAGCGGTCCCAGTCCCAGGATGAGGAGGGTGTTGCCTTGTCCATGGCTTGAGGGTTCTGGGTGAGGGAGCGCTAGAATATTGGGAAACACAGACGCCGGATATGCCAATATTTCTGCATCTGTCTAATTAATTGTTAGGCGTCATGCAGCGCACACGGATGACAACCGGCAACGCTCGTAGGAGCTAAGAAATGAGTACTACTGATTGGATCCTGGTTGGCATTGGGGTCATCCTGCTTCTGCTTCTTATCCAGGTGGGCTCCTTGGTCACCTACATCAAGTCGGTGGCGGTTGCCCTTGGGCAGGACCTTGGTCGCGCGCAGCAGAGTAGGGACGACTTAGCCAGCGCCATGGCCGACTGTTCAAGTCACCTTGAGCACATTCGTGACAAACTGGCGGAAATTGGTGAGGTCGCCGAGATTGCCAGGAAATACAAGCTGCCCAATCGCCAGCAGCAACGTGATCTAGACGAACTCGCGTTTGAAGAGGAACACTCGCGACGGGTGGCGGAGGCTCTGAGTGGCAAAGCTAACGAAGATGACGCCTAACACCTCGTTCGAGCGGACGCGTGAGAGATAAAGTGCCAAGCTCATACACCGGCGCGCGCGCCGCTCAACTCAACCGTTGGGCTTCAGAGAACAAATAGAGGGAGGTGCATATTGCCGCTGGATAACTACAGCTACCGGATCGGCTTTGCTGTGCGAGGCGCGAGCCTATCTCTTGATGCACCGCTCGGTGAGCAGACTACACGCCGGCTTTACTTCGGGCTGCAACTTGAGTTTGATGAGGATGTTCGTCTACCAGACGGGCGCTCCCTTCGGCACGCCTCTTGGTCCTTGGCGGTACACGAATCCAGCCAAGGACATCTCGAATCAAATGAGCAAGCTATTGGTCAGCTCAAGTATTGGTCGGAACACGATCGTAGTGGCGCGCCCGAAGAATGCACTGTTTCAGCCGTCCTTTTGCCAAGTGCGTTCGACTCGCTGCTGAGTTCAATTCAATCTGGACGAATGGTCAATCATGTCGACCTTTACACGAGAGGACTCGAATTCGGAAACGATCCGGACGGCTCCGAAAAAGTGTGGGATGTAAAGCGCCAACCCTTGCTTTCTGTTACGCAGCTATCGTTTCGGACGCCCCTAACGGCGCTCGGCACAGCCGACGACTCCCAGGGTGATGCAGCAGCCGCGATGCTCCCAGCGTCGAGGGCTGACATCCAATTACTTGTGCACGAAATGGTCCTGCTTAAGCGGTCTCTGATGAGAGCAGCGGTGGCGCTGGCTGGGTTCGCCCTTTTGCTGTGGTTGCTTCGGTGGTAGTGCAGCATCGGATTCGGGAGAACACATGATCGACGACAACCTGGAACAGTGGCTGGGGAAGAATGTCCTGGTATATCCCACGCCTCTGATTGTAACGCTCCGCCACTTTAACGTGGATTGGACTACTTTCTCGGGCTCGTTCGAGATTGTTCTCGACGATGTAGTGGTTCAGGAACGCGTCGATTTTTCCTTGGGCATTACAGGCAAACCGGATATTCAACTTCCAATGTTCCATTCGCCGATGTTCGTCCCGGCCAGCTTTGTTGCAATTGAATTCTCAAACGCCACTTACCTAGCCGTTCAAAGGGCATTGGAGTTAGCGTTGCCTAAAATGAAGCCGCTGGGTCGCGATCCAATCACAGGGGAAGTTATCGATTCGAACACCTCACTCATGGAGCGAGCTATTGACGCGAGTGTATTCCGAGCCATGTTGGCTCGTATCGATGGCAGCTACAGCGTTACTGTTGATGTCTCGCAGTCGTGACGTTATTGCCAAACAGGCCCAACAAAGCCATGCACGCGACGTGCGAAGACGCACGCGCGTGATGGCAAACGTTAGGTCAGGGGAGAAGAAGCAATGACTGGTAGTGAGAAAGTTCGCCGGATGAACATGGTTGGAGCGATCGGCCTTGCCTTGCTTGGCGTAGCACTTTTCTTTAACAAGCTCGGCGAGCAGCCCGCTGGTGTCCTCATTGCAATCGTCGTTATGTATGCCCTACTCGTGGCTGTGCCAGTCGTTTCTATGCGCGCCCTTTCCGCCGAAAGCTCTCAACGCGTAAGAACATTCGCAATCTTTGCAAACTGGTTCGTTATTGGGTTATGGCTTATTGGTTTTCTTGGGGCCGTGTACAACCACGTTGGAATTGTCCAGTCCATTGGCGGTGCCCTCATGTTGGTGCTACCACAAACAATCAACATTCGGACGCTTCGTCGGCTAAATCGCGATCGCACGGCCGAAAATCGAGTTCCTCTCCAAGAGGCAAGAACCTGACGGACATGCGAGATATTCCGGCTCCATTCGCGACGATCCTTGCAGCACTGCTGGGCGGTCTGTTGCTGCTGTACGTCCATCGGAAGAATGCGCGCCGAACCGCTGCTGCGAAGTATCGGGCGGCGCTGCTGGAGTCATTCACTGGCCTTTACCCAATTCCAACTAACTGGCCCGGCAACATTGACGCTGAATCGCCCCGGTATTCCCGGAGGCTCCATTACTTGAGAGGATGGAGCGATGGGAAAACAAGTTCAATACTCGGCTGAAGTGCGTGAGCGTGCGGTGCGGCTGTTTCAGCAGCAAGTGCACGATCATCCTTCACGTTGGGCAGCGATGGAGTCGATTGCCAGCAAGATCGGCTGTACGACACAGACATTGCGCACGTGGGTGAATCGAGCGGAGGCCGCGGCGGATCCGCGCAAGAACTCAGCATTAGCGGATCGTGAGCGGATCAAGGATCTGGAACGAGAAGTGGCGGAGCTGCGTCGAGCTAACGAGATTCTGCGCAAGGCGTCTGCGTTTTTCGCCCAGGCGGAGCTCGACCGCCGCGGGAAGTGATGCTCGCGTTCATTGACGCGCATCGTGAGGAGTATGGGGTCGAGCCGATCTGCGCTCAGCTGCCGATCGCCCCATCGACGTACTACGAACACAAGGCCCGACAAGCCGATCCCGAGCGTGCGCCGGCGCGGATAAGGCGTGATGGCGAACTCGTGCCGAGCATTCACCGCGTGTGGCAGGAGAACTTCCGTGCTTATGGCGCCCGCAAGATCTGGAAGCAGCTCAATCGCGAGCAGATCCCGGTGGCACGCTGCACCGTGGAGCGCTTGATGCGGCAAGAAGGCTTGCGCGGCATTGTGCGCGGCCGTCGCACACGCACGACGATCCCGGCCGATGTCGATCAAGCGCCGCTGGATCGGCCAGGCGCTCGCTGTAGCGGATCGACAGATATTGCTTGCCTCGATCGCTATGATGGATCAGCCCACTGTCGGTCTGACGAGCTTGCAATGCTTGCTCCAGCGCATCCAGCACCAGATCGGTCTGCATGGAACGGCTCACTCGCCATCCGACGATGCAGCGGGAGAACACATCGATTACGAAGGCTACGTACACGAAGCCGGTCCACGTCGCCACATACGTAAAGTCTGCGATCCACAACTCATTGGGCCGCGAGGCAAGGAACCGTCGAGAAGCTTCCGTGGGCAGCACGGGCGACTCGTACGACAACGCGATGGCTGAAACCATCATCGGTCTGTTCAATGTCAACGCCGATTGAATTTTGAGCCACCCTGGACCGAAAACGCCGAAGTAAAATTGACCCACCCCAGGC
>QGVC01000329.1 GCA_003242645.1 Pseudomonadota bacterium | reverse complement strand
AGGCAGCTCGGCATCCTGCCGCTTTCGAGTTCGACGAACGACTGAAAGAGCAAGTCTGCGGGCTATGTGCTCGACCCAGCAAGCCGCCTCTCGGAAAGTCTGCGACAGGGACGCTGCTACTCCTTCACCGCGCCGGTCATGGACGAGACATAGTGCTCGACGAAGAAGGAGTAGAGGATCACCACCGGCAGCGAGCCAATGAGGGCGCCGGCCATCAGCGATCCCCATTCATAGACGTCGCTGCGCACGAGCTCGGTCAGCACGCCGACGGGCACCGTCTTGTTCTCGGACGATTGGATGAAGGTCAGCGCGTAGATGAACTCGTTCCATGAGAGCGTGAAGGCGAAGATGCCCGCGGAAATCAGGCCCGGCACGGAAAGCGGCAGCAGAACCTTGGTCAGTATTTGCCACCGCGAGGCGCCATCGATCAGCGCGCACTCCTCAAGCTCATAAGGGATCGACCGGAAATAGCCCATCAGCAACCATGTGCAGAAGGGCACAAGGAAGGTCGGATACGTGAAGATGAGCGCGAGCCTGCTGTCGTAGATCCCGAAGTTGAACACCATCAGCGCCAGAGGAATGAAGAGGATCGACGGCGGAACGAGATACGCAAGGAAAATGGCGAGACCCACGTATCTCGCCCCGGTAAACCTTATCCGTTCGATCGCGTAGGCCGCAAAGACGGAAGCAACCAGCGACAAGAACGTCGAAGCGATCGAGATGATGATCGTATTCCACAGCCAGCCTGGGTAGGACGTCTCGAACAGCAAATACCGGATGTGGTCCAGCGTCGGCTCGACCACCCAGAAGGGACTGTAGTTCGCGTAATCGGTGAGCTGATGGTTCGGCTTCACCGACGTGATAGCCATCCAGTAGAACGGGAACAACAGAACGAAGACGAAAATTAACAGCGGAATGTAAATGGTGACCACGCGGCGCGGCAGGCGCTCGAGGTAGCCCATGCCGCCTTCGTCACCTATAGGCGTCGCGGCGATCTCGTCCTTGCGGGAGGTGGCAAGTGTCATCGGCTCAGTCCTCTCGCTGCCATCAATCCGCACCGCCCTGCTGCCAGCGCCGGCGCTGCAGGCCGAAGTAGCTGAACAATATCGCGGCCAGAAGGAATGGAATCATCGCCACGGCGATCGCGGCGCCTTCTCCGAGCTGTCCACCCGGAATGGCACGCTGGAAGCTCAAAGTGGCCATCAGGTGCGTCGCATTCATCGGCCCACCGCGGGTCAGCACGTAGATGAGCTGGAAGTCCGTGAACGTGAACAACACCGAGAAGGTCATCACGACCGCGATGATCGGGGTCAGCATCGGCAGCGTGATGTAGCGGAAACGCTGCCAGGGTGTGGCGCCATCAAGCGTTGCTGCTTCGTACAGCGACGGCGGGATGGTTTGCAGGCCCGCAAGCAACGAGATCGCAACAAACGGGATTCCGCGCCAGACATTCGCTGCGATGACCGACGCCCGCGCATTCGTAGCATCACCGAGGAAATTGATGCGGTGGTCGATCAGCCCCCATTCCATGAGCACCCAGGAGATGATCGAGAACTGTGCGTCATAGATCCACCAGAAGGCGATCGCCGACAGCACTGTGGGCACGACCCACGGCAGGAGGACGATCGCGCGGAAGAAAGCCTTGAACGGCAGGTGATTATTGAGAATGAGCGCCAGCCACAGGCCCAGCGCGAACTTCAGAATGGAGGCAACGACCGTATAAAGGAGCGTGTTGAAAACGGAGAGCCAGAAGACGGAGTCTTCCCAAAGCAGCTCGTAATTCTCGAGGCCGACGAAAACGCCTTCCCGGCCTATGCGCGTATCCGTGAACGCCAGCCATATGCCGAGCCCGAGCGGATACGTCAGAAAGACCAGAAGAAAGGTCGCGGCTGGCAGGAGAAAAAGCAGTCCCAGCAGATTTCGGCCCTGGCTCAGGTCTATTCTGAACCAGCTTCGGGGTACTTCTGACGTCGCCGCAACCGTGGCCATGCCTCACCTCTGGGGCGCATGAGTGAGTAGAGCGATAACTTTGCCCGCTGGAGCGCGCTCTCGCTCTCTAACGAGAGTGAAACTCTTTGGGAGGCGCTCCGGTCCATACGCGGCAATGTGAGGGGGCTATTTGCCGTTCGCCCCTCCCATCCCCCTCCCTAGCCGGGAGAGGGATGTTGCAGTCCAGCCTGAAGCGCAGCCTTAGACCCGATAATAGCGGTTCGCCCGCTGCTCGGCCCGCTTGGCCGCTTCTTCTGGTGTACGCTGACCGGTCGCGGCCTCGGCCACCATGTCGACGACGATGTAGTCGGCCATCACGGCTGCAGAGGCGTAGCCGAGCGGACCGGCATAACCGTTGGGCCGCAGCGTCGCCGAAGCCAATGCATACGGCGCGTGAACCGGATCCGAGGTCCACACCGGGTGGTTCTCGTAGGCCTTGAGCGGCTGGCAGCAGTAGGCGCTCGCGCCCTCGAGCCAGGCATCGAACTGCGGCTTGTCGAACATGAACTGCAGGTAAGCAAGCGCCGCCTGCGGATACTTCGTATACTTGAAGATAACCGCCGAGGTGGTCTGGTGCAGCTCGACCTTCTTGCCGACCGGACCTACGGGGAAGTTCGTCGTCCGGATGTCCGCCGCGATGTCGGCGAGCTTCGGGTCATTCTTCGCCGAATAGTAAAGCGAGACGCCGTTCGCCGTCATCGATATCTCACCGGCGAGGAACGCGCGGTTGTTGTTGACGTCAAGCCAGCTCTCGGTGCCCGGGATGAAGGTCTGGTACAGCTCACGGGCGTAACGGAGCGCGGCAATCGTCTCCGGGCTGTTGATGACGACCTTGCCATTCTCGTCGACCATCTTGCCGCCGTGGCTCCAAAGGATCCAGTGGCAGAAGTTGTTGCCGTCGCCGACGCCGTGGCCCAGGGTGAAGCCCGCTGGATGCCCGATACCCTTCAGAGCCTTGCAAAGCTCGAGGAATTCATCGGTCGTCTCGGGGAATTTCGAGAAGCCCGCCTCTTTGACCCAGCTTTCGCGATAGCAAACGGCGTTACCGATGGCGGCGAGCGGAAGGGCGATCCAGCGACCGTCGCGCTTGGCATAGCCCTCGAGACCCTCATACCAGCCGCCGTACTGCTGGCCGAGCGACTCGGCGAGCTCGGTGACATCGAGCAATTTGTCCGGATACAGATGAGCGTCGTCGAACCACACCCAGATGATGTCCGGCCCCGAGCCGACGTTTGCCGCAACGGCCGCTTTTGGCCGAATATCCTCCCAGCTCTCCTTGTCGATCCGAACCTCGACGCCGGTCGCCTCAGTGAACTTCTTGGTGTTGGCGAGCCAAGCGTCCTCCTCGCCTTTCACGAATGGCGCCCAGCGCAGCACGCGGAGCGTAGCCCCCGGCTCCGGCGTGTACTTTGGCGCCTGGGCACGCGCAGGACCGACCATCGGCAGGCCTGCTGCTGCGCCCGCAACAAGCCCTCCGGCCCCGATCACGAAATCACGTCTTGAGATCTTCATGGGTGTTCCTCCTCAGTAAACACTTGTTTCGCCAGCACTTTGTGCTTTCTCTTCTCTAGTGCCCTCCCTAATTTGGATTCCTCCAAAGTCTTAAGAGCATCGGTCGTCAAATACGCCGGCCCGTGTCCTGATCGAACAGGTGCACGAGCTTGGGATTAGGAGATAGCGGCAGCTTGTCCCCCGGACCGACCGCGATCCGTTCCCGGAAGACTGCCACGATATCCTGGCCTCCAAGTCTTGCAAAAACCTGAGTTTCCGAGCCCGTCGGCTCGACGACAGAGACCTCGGCCGGAATGCCTTTCTCCGAGTCTATGACGAAGTGCTCGGGCCGAATTCCGTAAATCACGGGGCGGCCATCCAAGCCGGGTGCCGCGTCCTTGAGGGGCAGCATGATCCCCGTGTCGGTCACGACTTGAGGCGGGTCACCGGCCACGACCTTGCCCTTGATGAAGTTCATGGCCGGCGAGCCAATGAACCCCGCCACAAACAGATTGGCCGGATAGTCATAGAGCTCGAGCGGCTCACCAATCTGCTCGACGATTCCATCGTGCATGACCACGATCTTGTCGGCCATCGTCATGGCCCCACTCTGTGCGGGGGTCATGTAAACGCTCGTAGACCTATT
>QGVC01000328.1 GCA_003242645.1 Pseudomonadota bacterium | reverse complement strand
TGACCAGGCGCTGACAGCCGGCGGCTCCTGGTGGTACGGCCCGCCGCAGACAATGGCAGAGGCGCCGCAGTGGAAGCCCGCCTCATTCAGCGCGGTCTACATCGGTTTCCGCTGCGCCTACGACTGATTTTCGTTTCCCGAAGCTCCCAATTTCACCCACCCCTTCGCGCCGCATCGGTCTTGCCGACGCGGCGCTTCGTTCACGAAATTGCAGTGTGCTCAGTGAGCCGGAGAGCGCCTCAAAGGCACCGTCGAAAGTTCATCGGTTGATATCCTGAACTTCGACCTCTACCTCACGCCGTGAACCATTGCGGAGCACGGTCAGTCTAACCGTGTTGCCGATGCCCGCCCTATCCAACTCACGAGTAAGGTCGGCAAGCTCGTTGATCCGTTCGCCATTGACCGCAATGATGATGTCACCGACGCGACCGAGCTCGTCTATTCCCTTCAAACCCGCCCGTTCGGCAGAAGATCCGGGTGCAACACTTTGAATAACGACGCCCGGCGCTCCCATCCGAGCCGTCATCTCCACAGGAAAGACACGTATCCCAATCCCAGCGAGAGGAGCCCGGCCGGTTCGTATCAGCTCCGGCACGACACGGTTCACCGTATCGACCGGTATGGCAAACCCCACGCCCGCGAACGTGCCGGACGGAGCAATAATCGCGGTATTGACACCAATCAGCCGGCCGGCGCTATCGACCAGCGGCCCTCCAGAATTCCCAGGATTGATGGCCGCATCGGTCTGAATGACGCCGGCGATCTCACGGCCGGTTTCCGTGGGCAACGTCCGATCGAGTGCACTGATGATTCCGCTCGTCAGTGTTCGTGCCAGGCCAAAGGGATTTCCGATCGCAAACACGCGCTGCCCGACGACGAGATCGGACGATGTGCCAACCGTAATGGGCTTCAGGTTTGGAGGTGGATTTTCCAATCTGAGCACCGCAAGGTCGACCCAAGGCGCCGCACCAACAACACGGGCTTCCAGAACGTCGCCTTGGTCGATAACCACGCCGACTCTCGCAGCCCCCTCCACGACGTGAGCATTGGTGACGATGTGACCAGCGCGGTCCCAGACAAACCCTGACCCCGTCCCCCCAACTTGCTGCGATCTGCCGCCCACGCGCGGAATATCGGGGCCTTGGGTGAAGATGTAAGCGACCGATGGAGCTGTTTTCGCGTAGACCTCGGTTGCAACCTGCTCGACAGGCGTAAGATCGGGCCGAGGCGTTACTGCGCGTGGTTCGTCAGCCGAGAAGACGTAGTATCGGATGTACCGTTCGCCGACGAACAGACCAGCGATGATCAGTGCTGCCAGGGCGACGATGCGCCAGAAGCGGTCGTTGGTTGTGCCTTCCGCCATGAGTTTCGTTCTGCCTTGTGGCCAATCTAACGCGGGGAGCAGCCGTTCGTTGCCAACCTATGGTCCCGCGTCGGGGCTATATGAGTGCTGAACTTGGTTTTGTCAGCCCGAGGCACGAATCGTTGGCCACGGCCCGGCCCGATTAGACAGCCTCGAGAAACCGCTCGGCGCTGGCAAGATCGACTGAGACGAGCTGGCTGACACCCTTCTCGGCCATCGTGACACCGAACAGCCGATCCATGCGTGCCATGGTCATCGGGTGGTGAGTGATGACGAGGAATCGGGTCTCCGTCTCCTCGGCCATACGCTCCATCAGCGTGCAGAAGCGATCGACATTGGCGTCGTCGAGCGGCGCGTCGACCTCGTCGAGCACGCAGATGGGCGAAGGGTTGGTCAGAAACACCGCGAAAATCAGCGAAAGGGCCGTCAACGTCTGCTCACCACCGGACAGGAGGGAGAGTGTCGCCGGCTTTTTGCCCGGCGGGCGCGCGATGATCTCAAGGCCACCTTGGAGAGGGTCTTCGTTTTCGATCATCTCGAGGCGCGCCTCACCACCACCGAACAACGTCGTGAAGAGCCGTTGGAAGTGACCGTTGACGACATCGAATGCAGACTGAAGCCGCTTGCGGGCCTCCCGGTTGAGCTGACCGATGGCGGCACGCAGTTTCGCAATTGCGGCTTCGACGTCGACCCGCTCGGCATCCAGCTTGGCATACTGTTCCTGCAAGGACTGCAGCTCTTCCTCGGCCTGCAGGTTAACCCCGCCAAGGCGCTCACGATCGGCCCTCAGGCGTGTCAGAAGGCGATCGACATCGGAAAGCTTCGGTAGCTCGGCGCCGGGCTTCAGTTCAGCGATTTCGAGACAGGCCTCGGGCACGACGTTGAACGTGTCCCGTATGCGGGCAACCTCTTCGCTGCGCCGTCTCCGAGCCGCTTCCAGCCTGGCTTCAACTCGCGCACGGGCCTCCCGCTCCTCGGCAACAGCGGCCTGAGCCGCTTTCACAGCCTGGGCTGCCTCACGCTGGGCATTCTCTGCGGCAGCGAGTTGATCCGCTGCCGTTTTCCGCTCCCGTTCAGCCTGGCTTAGCGCGTTGAGGAGTGCCTGCCGCTTTTCCTCGATCAAAGGCGGGAGCTGCGCGAGCCTGTCGAGCTCCGCCTTGGTCTCGTCGAGCCGTGTCTTCAATGTGCCGATTTGCCGTTCGGCGCTCGCAGCACGCTGGAGCCAACGCTCTCGTTCGCTCACCGCCCTGGCGGCTCGTTCCTCGCGCAGCTTCCGCTCGCGTTCCAAGGCAGCAAGGCTAGCCCGCAGCTGCGCGACCGTCTCACGCACAGCTCGTGCCCGCTGCTGTGCGGCCGCGATCAAGGGCTCGTAATTCTCGCTGTCGTCATTACCGTTCAGGTCTGCCTCGGTCTCGGCGAGGCGTTCCCGAGCCTCGGCTAAGCGGGCTGCAACGCGCTCCTTGGCCTCGGCGACCGCGGCGAGGCGGCCTTCGGTTTCCCGAGCCGCGCGCTCGATAGCGTTGAGCTGCTCGCGTGACTTGGCGAGACGCGACTGGGCTTCACGCCAAGCCTGGCGGAGCTGGCGCTCCTCCTCCTCAGCCCGGCGGTGGCGCTCAGCTGCCGCGATAGCCTCAGCTGCCGCCGCGTTCGCCAGCTCGCGGGCCTCGGCCTCGCGATGGCGAAGCTCGACCAGGCGATTACGCTCTGCAAGGCGCTGAGCGGCTGGGGTTGGAGCATCAGCGGCGGCAACGAAACCGTCCCAACGCCACAGATCGCCTTCCCGGGAGACCAGCCTCTGGCCCGGCTTGAGCGCCGGCTGGAGCTTGTCACCAAGCTCCCTTGGCACAACGCCTACCTGTGCCAACCGCCTGGCCAGCTCGGGCGGACCATCGACGTAGGCAATCAGGGGCTCCACCCCCTCCGGAAGCGCCGGCTCAGCTTCCATCGCTTCGACAAGCCGCCAATGGGCAGCCGCTTCCGGCGCGATGGGAGCCTCCAGATCATCGCCCAGCGCAGCACCAAGGGCCTGCTCGTAACCCGGCGTGACCTCCAACAGATCGACCACGGGAGGATAGGGCACGTTCTGCGCAGGCATAAGCAACTTGCCGAGGGTCGCCAGCTCCGTCGCGAGCTGACGAGCCACCAGCTCCGCTTGGCGGCTTGCCTCGCGCGCGCGTTTCGCCTGCTCAGCGGCTACGGTAACGCGTTCCTCCGCACCCACCGCGTTCGTCTCGAGCTCGGCAAGCTCAAGGGTGAGCTGCCGAACCAGCTCCTGAAGCTCTGCGAGCTTCGCCGCCTCTGGTGCTCTCGCCGCGATGTCCCGCGCCTGCGCTTCCAGCCCAGCAAGCTCGCGTTCGAGCTTCGCAATCTCGTCCCTCCGCTCTGCCAACCGCGCCATCAAGTTCTGGCGCTTCGTCCGGGCCTCGGCTGCACGCGCGGTCAATTCCTGAAGCTCGGCCTCGACTCGCTCCAGTTCCTCTTGAGCAATGGCGAGCTCCCCGCTGACCGCTTCCTCCTGTTGAGTCGAGTGCTGGTCGGCAGTCAGATCGGCCTCCAGCTCAGCATCGAGCTGGGCGAGGATTTGTCGGGCCTCGCGGATGTGCTCGTCCTCACGCTCGATGTCTCGCGCGAGTTGGGCCATACGGTCCTTGAGCTCCGCCTCGCGCTCCCGTGTACGCTCCACCTCACGCTCAAAGGTTTCCTGTTCAACCTTGACGCGGGCGAGCACTGCCGCGCGGGTTGCCTCCTCGCCCCCCACCCCCTGCAGGACTTGCGCACTCCCGGCCCCCCGGCCCCGGC
>QGVC01000327.1 GCA_003242645.1 Pseudomonadota bacterium | reverse complement strand
CTTTTCATGTTGGGGGTCGTGCAAAACTTATAGCCCTCGACGATGATCAGATCGCACGGATCCAACCAGCTGATCACCTCATCGAAGCTGGGCTCTGGCTCCTCGCCAAGCTCGCGGATCATTGCCCAACGCCGACTGGAGACGACGGCGACCTGCTGCGCCCCCGCACGGCGATGGCGGGCGCTATCCGTTTCACCCTCGTCCACCTGAAAAGCATGGTGGGCGTGCTTCACGGTCGCCACCTTGAGACCGCGCCGCGTGAACTCCTCGACAAGACGAACCACTAGCATCGTCTTGCCGGAGTTCTTCCAGCCCGCGATGCCGATGATGGGCGTATCAGATGCGCGAGGTGCCGATCTCACGGGCTTCTGCTCTCCATCAGGGCGCGAGCTTCTTCCAGCTCCTCGGGCGTGTTCGCATTGAAGAACGGGTCGATTATGCGGCCATGGAGCTGCAGAAACGGGAACTCGACCACAACGGTGAAATGGCGATCCGTCCAGTGCAAGACCTTGCGCACGCCCGCCTTGAGCTGCTCATCCAGGTCGTCGGCCAATGCCACAGGCCACAAGCCAATAACCGGGTGCACATCGCCGCCAGAAGCCGCGAGCGCGATAGTCCGCTCGTCGGGAACCGACGCCAGTAACCGCTCTGTCAGGTCGAGCGGTAGAAATGGTGCGTCTGTGGAGACTGTGACGATCCAGCAGGCCTCCGGCGCATGGGTGGCCGACCACCGCATTCCTGCCAGCACCCCTGCGAGCGGGCCGGCGAAACCCTCAATTGTATCGGGCACGACATCCAAGCCGAACTGGGCGAACCGGGCAGGATCGCCATTGGCGTTGATGACCATAGCGCCGACCTGGGGCTGAAGCCGCTCGATGATGTGCGCCAGCATCGGCTTGCCCGCGAGGTCACGCAGGCATTTATCGCCCCCGCCCATCCGCCGCGAGAGGCCGCCCGCAAGCAAGACGCCCGTCACCCGATTTTTCGCACGATCAACCATTCACGATCAGTCCTCGGCCGTGGCGAGGCTGCCTTTGCGCACGAACTTGCGATCTTCCTCCTCCACACGCGCCAAGTCGGCATCGTAGATGATGCGCTCGAGGCCGGATAGGGCAATGAATCGCTTCCCCCGCGCCCGGCCAATCAGCGTCAAGCCAGCGCGGCGCGCGAGGTCGACGCCCCAGGCGGTAAAGCCAGAGCGCGATATCAATATCGGGATACGCATCTTGACGGTCTTGATGACCATTTCTGAGGTCAGCCGGCCGGTGGTGTAAAAGATCTTGTCGTCCGGCTTGATGTTGTTGAGGAACATGTAGCCGGCGATCTTGTCGACGGCGTTATGCCGGCCGACGTCCTCCATGTAGATGAGCGGCCGGTCCTCCTGGCAAAGCACGCAGCCGTGAATGGCGCCGGCCTTGAGATAGAGGCTCGGCTCGGTGTTGATCTTCTTCATAAGCTGATAGAGCCAGCTCGTTCTGAAGCGGGCGTCCGGATTGAGCTTGATTTGGTCAAACTCCTCCATCAGGTCGCCGAAGACCGTGCCCTGAGCGCAACCGGAGGTCTGGATCTTCTTCTTGAGCTTTTCCTCGAAGTCGGTCTGGCGGCGGGTCCGCACCACCACCGTCTCTATGTCCTCGTGGTATTCGATCGCCGTGATCTCGTCGTCGGGACGCAGCATGTTCTGATTGAGCAGATAACCGACGGCGAGCAGGTCGGGTCGATCGCCGATCGTCATCATGGTCACGATTTCGCGAGAATTGAGGAAAAGTGTCAGCGGCCGCTCCGTGACGACGTAAGTCTCGACCGGCTTGCCCTCGTGATCGATCCCCGAGACGGTTACCGAAAGGCGCGGATCGTCCGGCGTCGGCCGAACCTCGAATTCCTTCATATTCCTCGCTCCTGACTTCGGGCCGCGGCGCTCGGGCCGCACCGGGGTATTTCCGGGTGATTAGGCCCCACGATACCGGTGCTGGCAATCGGGCACCGGAACACGGCAATGCGAGCGTGCCCTCTCTAGCATTTCGTGGCTCTGTAGCGCAGGTTGCAAGCCGTGACTTCGAGGCCGTCACCTGTCACAATGATTCCAAAATTTCAGCAGGCCAATTCGCTGGCCGCAAAAGACGCCTTGGAGAAAATCGATGTCAGTGACGAAGACGCAGGTCCTGGAGGAGCTGCGGCGCGTGAAGGGACCTGACCTGGAGGGCAATATCGTCGATCTCGGGCTGGTATCGGAGATCCTGATCAAGGACCAGCGCGTCTATTTTTCCATTACTGTTCCCCCAGAGCGGGCTCACGAGCTGGAGCCGCTGCGGCAGGCTGCGGAGAAGGTCGTTTCGGAGATCCCTGGTGTTGCCGGTGTCACCGCGGTGCTGACTGCCGAGAGGCCGTCCACTGCCACAAGTCGCCCCAACGTGGTCGAGCATCCGCGCGTTCAGCAGGCGCGGGCAGCACAGGCAGCTCCCGGTGGGCCAAGACCGCAACCGGGTGCTGGCCGGCAGATCGTCGGCGTGCCGGGAGTGAAGCACCTCGTTGCGATTGCCTCGGGCAAGGGCGGCGTCGGGAAGTCGACCACCGCCGTCAATTTAGCGCTTGGATTCCGCGCCATCGGCCTCAAGGTCGGCATCCTCGATGCCGACATCTACGGGCCATCTCAGCCACGCCTCCTGGGTCTCACGGGGCGGCCGCAGGTCATCGGCGGCAATAGAATGTTGCCGATGCAGGGTTACGGCCTGCAGGTGATGTCCATGGGCTTCCTCGTCGACGAGGGCACGCCGATCATCTGGCGCGGCCCCATGGTCGTCTCGGCGCTGAACCAGATGCTCCGCGAGGTCGCCTGGGGTGAGCTCGATGTGATGGTCATCGATATGCCTCCCGGCACAGGTGACGTGCAGCTCACCATGGCGCAGCAAGTGCCGCTCTCTGGCGCGATCATCGTTTCTACGCCGCAGGACCTCGCCCTCATCGATGCCCGCAAAGGGCTCAACATGTTCCGCAAGGTCGATGTGCCGGTGCTCGGCATCATCGAGAACATGAGCTACTTCATCTGCCCGAAATGCGGGGAGCGCTCCGACATTTTTGGCCATGGAGGCGCAGAGGTAGAGGCGCAGAAGCTTGGTATCCCATTCCTCGGCGCCGTGCCCCTGCACATGGAGATCCGGTCGCGGTCGGATAGCGGCCAGCCAGTGGTCGCTACCAACCCCGACAGCCCACATGCCCAGATTTATCGTGACATCGCGGCGAAGGCCTGGACCGAGCTGGAATCAGCGCGGGGCGCCCGCATCAACCCGCCAAAGCTCGAGCTCGCCCCGAACCGTGATGCTCTCAAAGTCACGTTCGAGGATGGGGAGAGCCACGAGCTGACGGCCGAGATGCTACGCGTGATGAGCCCATCGGCCGAGGTGCAGGGCCACAGCCCCGACCAGAGGGTTACGGTTGCGCGGAAGCGGCACGTGAAAATTTCCGATTTGCAGCCTGTCGGGAACTATGCCGTCCGAATCGTCTTCGACGACGGCCACGACACGGGACTCTACACCTGGGGCTATCTTCGGACTTTGGGGCGGGAGAAGGAGATCAGGTGGGCGGCCTATCTCCGCGAGCTCGAGGAGAAGGGTTTGACCCGCGGCTGATCGTTAATCGGGTCCCCTCCACCACTGAACCGAGGCACCCGCCGGTGCCTCGGGCGCTCCGACGGCATGCACCGCCTCAGTCGACCATCTCCTCATCGAATTCGGGCATGGCCTGGATGGCCGAATCGTCTGGCTCGACCGGGGCAGGAGTCACCGGCCCCTGGACGACCACGCCACCGCCCGCTCCTCCGCCGCCCATTCCGGTTCCAAAGCCGTTCCCGGTCGGGGCAACCGCCACGGGATCACCCGAAACGGACCCCGGAGGCGGAACACCGGCCGGCTCGCCCGTTTGCAGCTGGGCGTCGCTGTCCGAGTTCGTCCTCGGGATATCCGTCTGGGGATCAACGGATTGCGCACTGGCACCAGCGGCGCCAGCGAAGGCGAAAACAGTGGCCAACAAAATCGTCTTCATATCCAACTTCATGGTCCAAACTCCTGCACGCGCGAGGGTTACGCCCCCGCTGACTGGCCAAACCAACACAGGCGCCGCTGAGCAGGTTTCTGGGGCAAACCGCCCCACGCGAAAAAATTTCGCAGCAAAACCAAC
>QGVC01000326.1 GCA_003242645.1 Pseudomonadota bacterium | reverse complement strand
CGGGATATGGGGTGCAGGTGGGTCGTGGTCCCCTTTCCCGTCCCGGTGGGTCCGCAGGGGGTGGCCCAGCGGGGGTTGCGCTTCGAACCTTGTGCCGCTACAAGCTGCTCCGGCGGCGTGAGTGCCGTCTGCAGAGAGGGAGCGGTGCGTGCCGGAATTACCCGAGGTCGAGATCGTCCGTCGCGGGCTTGAGCCATTCTTGGTCAGCAAGAAATTCGAGCACGTCGATCTGCGCCGCCCCGACCTGAGGTTCCCCTTCCCTGAGCACTTTGCCGAGCGCCTGCAAGGCCAAAAGGTCCTGAGCCTGGGCCGTCGCGCCAAGTATCTCCTGGGCCGGCTCTCGAACGGCGAGGTGCTGGTCATGCACTTAGGCATGAGCGGCCGCTTCACCGTTGCCACCCCGCAAGGCCGCGGCGGCATGATTGGCGAGTTCACCCACGACACCGGCAGAGATCCCGCGCACGACCACGTCGTGTTTCGAATGGAGAGCGGCACCACCATCACCTACAATGACCCGCGGCGGTTCGGCTTCATGCTTCTCGTTCCGGAGGCCGAGCTTGAAAGTCACCCGCTCTTTGCGGACCTCGGCGTCGAGCCGTTGGGAAATGAGCTGACGGCGGAATACCTCGCGGCCAAGGCCCGCGGGCGGCGGGCAGACCTCAAGGCCTTCCTCATGGACCAGCGGATCGTGGCTGGCCTCGGCAATATCTACGTCTGCGAGGCCTTATTTCGTGCGCGGCTTAGTCCGACACGTCCAGCTTCCACTCTCGCCAACGTGGCCGGCCGGCCGACCGAGCGTGCGGAACGCTTGGTGCGGGCAATCCGCTCCGTGCTATTGGATGCAATAGAGGCCGGCGGCTCTACGCTGCGCGACTACCGCCAGGCAAACGGAGCCATTGGCGCTTTTCAGCACACGTTCTCCGTCTACGGACGCGAGGGCAAGCCTTGCGTGACGCCGGGTTGCCGAGGCATCGTGCAGCGCATCGTGCAGGCTGGCCGCTCGACGTTCTTCTGCAAGAAGTGCCAGCGATAACGGGACATCAATCCTTCGGCGAACGAGGACGCACTCACCGATGACTTATCAGAACATTCTCGTCGAAACGCGGGGCAAAGTTTGCATCATCACGCTCAACCGTCCCCAGGCGCTCAATGCCCTCAACCAAGCGCTCATGACTGAGCTAAACCAGGCGCTCGACGCGTGCGAGGCGGATGACTCGATCGGCTGCATCGTGCTCACCGGGTCGGAGAAGGCCTTCGCCGCCGGCGCCGACATCAAGGAGATGCAGTCGAAGACTTTCATGGAGGTCTACACTCAGGACTTCATAGGCAATTGGGACCGGGTCGCTCGTTGCCGCAAACCTATCATCGCGGCGGTCGCGGGATTTGCGCTCGGAGGCGGCTGCGAGCTGGCGATGATGTGCGACTTCATCATCGCGGCGGACAATGCAAAGTTCGGCCAGCCCGAGATCAAGCTCGGCGTCATGCCCGGCGCGGGCGGAACTCAGCGGCTCGCCCGCTTCATCGGCAAGGCGAAGGCCATGGATCTTTGCCTCACCGGCCGCATGATGGATGCCGAAGAGGCGGAACGCTGTGGGCTCGTGAGCCGCGTCGTCCCCGCGTCCGACCTCCTGGAGGAGGCTGTGAAGGTGGCTTCGACGATCGCCGACATGTCCCTGCCGGCGCTCATGATGACGAAGGAAAGCGTCAACCGCGCTTTCGAGACGACGCTGGCAGAGGGGATTAGATTCGAGCGGCGCGTCTTCCACTCGATGTTCGCGACGGAAGATCAGAAGGAGGGAATGGCGGCGTTCATCGAGAAACGGAAACCGTCCTTCAAGAACCGGTAGCTCCAGAGGGCTGTTTGCGCCCTATCTTCGAGAGCCTACGCTGAGTGACGATGGCCATCGCGGAGAGCGCCACGATGGCTACGCCGCCTGCTACAAAGATCTGATTGGCCGCCCAGTCCGGCCGGAATGACATCAGCTTGCCCGTCGCAAGCAGATAGGCAACGCCGCCAGCCGCGGCGACGCCCTGCACGATGGTGAGCTGCAGGCCGCGCAACAGCAGCATTTGGCGCATCGCGGGTCGCTCGGCGCGCGCAATCGCTGCGCCAAAAAACCACGTGAACACCGCGATCAAAGCCATGCCCGACCCATACTGCCAGGCGTGCTGCCATCTGAGGCCGCCCAGCGTGTAAACTCCGGCCATGGCGGCCGCGCCCCAGGCCCACGTGAGCGCCATCAGCTTGGCATTGCATTGTGCACTGACGGGAGCAGCCTCAGGTGTGATACGATACGCATCAAGGCGCCAGAGTGGCTGGTTGAGCCCCAGCCCGATGGCAATAACCAGGGCGGCAAAGATTGCCGCTGCGGAGCCCGTGATCCAGGATTGATCGCGGCCAGCGCCAACAATCATCGCAATTACGCTGGCGAAAAGCGCCAGCACCAGCCAGGGCAGAACCCTCTGCAGCGACATCGTCCCTTCCATCAGCTTGGCGCCAGAACGCTCGCAGGTGCGGGAGCCTCTAACGCTGATCAGGCGTGCTTGTTATTCCGCAGCGCATAGGCGCTGATGACGGCTATCCCAAGTGCGCCGAAGAAGAACACGTTGTTGGCGGCCCAATCGGTAAAGCGGGGCGTGAGAAAACGCACCATTTTGCCGTCAATGATGAGGCCCGCCATCGTGATCACCATCCCGACGAGTTGCACGATCGCGAGGTATCGCGCAATTCGCAGCATGGACTCATCCTCTTTGCCCGCGAGGGCGTCGCTCTTCAAAGTACTGGCGAAATAAAGCGACAGACCGGCTGCGAGAGCAAAAGCCAGAACGAAATGCCACCACTCCCGCCACACGAGCACGCCCGTGCCGTAGATGGCTATGAGCGCCAAAGCGCCCCAGGTCCAGATGACGCCCATGTACCAGGCGTTGCTGCTGGCAATCTCCGACGCCGAGGCTGCCTTGGCGAGAAGCAATCGGCATTGGCGGATTGCGACGGCGGCCACAATCAGCGCGGTTACTGCCGAAATCGCTGCGTGGACGTAAGCCATCCGCACGTCCTCGGCGCGCGCATCGGCAGTGAAGACCAGAAGCCCAAGGCTCAATGCGACGGCAACAAGCGGGATGATCGTTGGCACGTGTTCCCCCGTTTGACGTGTTCTCTTCGTGTGCCAGTGTCCTGGTCCGCCATCTCAGGCGTCGACACCGTAGTACTCGCGATACCAAGCCACAAATCGCTCGATCCCCACCTCGATCGGCGTGTTTGGGCGAAAGCCCACGTGCTTGGCGAGATGGTCGATGTTCGCAGCCGTGCGCGGAACATCGCCAGGCTGCAGCGGCAAGAAGATCTTCGTTGCCGTGCGGCCAAGCGTCCGTTCGAGGCAGGCAATCAGATCCATGAGCTCCACCGGTCGATTGTTACCGATGTTGTAGAGGCGATACGGGGCAGAGGAGGTTGCCGGGTTGGGCGACTCGCCGTTCCAGTCCGGATCGGGCGTGGCCGGGCGGTCGAGCGTGCGTACGACTCCTTCGACGATGTCGTCGATGTACGTGAAATCGCGCGCATGCTGGCCATTGTTGTAGACCTCGATCGGCTCCCCGGCGAGGATCGCCCGCGTGAATTTGAAGAGCGCCATATCGGGCCGCCCCCAAGGGCCATAAACGGTGAAGAAGCGCAAGACCGTGACGGGCAGGCGGTAAAGATAGGCGTAGCTGTGTGCCATCAGCTCGCACGACTTCTTCGTCGCCGCGTATAGGCTCAGCGGATGGTCCACGTTGTCCTCGACGGAGAACGGCATTTTCGTGTTGGCGCCGTAGACCGAGCTCGTGGACGCAAGCACCAGGTGGTCGACCTGATGCGCACGGCATTCCTCCAGCACGTGCAAGGTGCCGACGACGTTCGAGTTCACGTAAGCGTGCGGGTTCTTGAAGGAGTAGCGAACGCCGGCCTGCGCGGCGAGGTGAACGACCCGCTCAGGTCGATGCTCGGCGAAGACCTGGGCTACGCCGTTGCGGTCAGCGAGATCCACGCGGGCGAACTTGAACTGCGGATGCCTCTGCAGCCTGGTCAGCCGAGCCTCCTTGAGGCGGACATCGTAATACTCGCTTAAGTTGTCGAGACCGACGACGGCATCACCGCGCGCCAGGAGCGCCTCCGAAGTGTGGTATCCAATGAAGCC
>QGVC01000325.1 GCA_003242645.1 Pseudomonadota bacterium | reverse complement strand
CCCGGCAAACTGCGCAGCGCATCTGCAGCGTGGCGGATCTGCTGACGCTGCAAATCGTCGCCGGTCACAACTGTAACTGCCGTTCCAAGGTGGGCTGCGGGAATAGCTGCGATTTGGTTTGAAGCGGCCTCGGCTTCTGCGACGCTTTCATCCGCATCCTGCACCTGCCCTTCCTGCTGAGAAGCTCCATTCGGTGCCGATGGCGTCGTCGCAGCAGGCCTTCTTTTGGGCCCGGGCCGAGGCGCTTCCAATGTCGCTCCCTCGACAACAATACCCGGCAATTCGAGCGTCGTCTGCGCCTTAGCTGGCGCGGCCATGCCAGCGGCGAGAAGCGGGATAAACGAAACCGAGGAAAGAAGATGAGCTAGAGACGCACTGCGAACTGTATGTGTAGGCATGTTTGCTCCGCACGGCGTAAGCGTGGGAGCACCGCAGCGCAAATGGCATCGAGCCAGCTCTGAAAGAAAACCAGCGTACCAGCCAGACAGTAGCGGCGGCACGCTAGTCAGAGCCAGTCCTGACGACCACGCAATTCTGACGTGCCCCCACAGGGTCACACATCAGTCGCCGCTACGGCTGATCCGTTCCGGCACTCACCCCGCGTGTCGGATGGGCGACTCGTGCCGGCAGGTCTCCTGGCTCGCGGCTCGGACGCTTCGTCCAGCCTTCCCGGCCCGAGAATATGGCCAGTGGCATCCGTGAACGAAGCTCGCCGCCTACAGTTGCGGGGGCAGCCACGGCTTGGGGGCTCTCGCAGCCCATTACCGTGTTCCCTTTTCACCCGCCCACATTAAGCGGGCAGGCACCGGCACGCCGCTCAAACAATCAGAGGTGCCCGCGTCCGTCAAGCGCTGCGCCGAGCGCACTTACTGCGTTGCTTCTCGTGCAATGCCGTCGAGCAACGAATCGATCTCTGCCAGCGCGGCTTTGGTTTCGGGACTTCCGGACGCTGAAGGCCGCCGATAGCCGACGACGACCACGCCGGGCTCGCCGACGCTCTCGTAGATGAACATGACGTAAGGGCAGAAGGCGATGTTCCTGGCATCGGCTTCCATCATCTGGCGCGACAGCTTGGCGGAGCAGAAGGTGAAGAACTCAGCTGCCTTGTAAATCGGCTTGTCGCTGCCGACATCGCGGCCCGTCCGCTCCAGCATCTCACCGATTTTGCCGTTGTGATCGATGACGAGGCCGCGATTGATGATCGCGTTCGTCAGATCGAAGCGCACGTCGTCGTAGTCAGCCTTTTTGCTGTAGGTGCGGATCTCTTGCGCGACGGCCGGACGGACAATTGCGAATAGCGCTGCCGCGAGCACCAGAACCGCCACAGCGAGCATGCGGTGCGCGCAGAAAACTTGCATACCGGCCTCCTTTTGGGGATCAGCCGCCGCGGCCTTCATCACAGGCAGAGCAAGGCGCTGCCCATTGCGGCCAGATCGAGGAGGATCGCTTCACCGCGGACGGCATAAAGGTATCCCGCGCCCATCAGAATCAGGGCGACGGCTCCACCAACGACCGCGTGTCTCAGCGATTCAGACATGGCTCACCTTTGGGCGACCAGATTAGCACAAACCGGTGAGACCAGGCGAGAACTCATCAGCCAACCGTCGAGCCTGCCAGGCGTGGGACCGGCTGCTCACGGATCGGCAAGTGGATCATGGCCGCGAACAGACCAAGGGCGACGGATATCCACCACATGGCGTCGTACGAGCCCGTCATGTCAAACAGCCGGCCGGCCAGCCACAGCCCTGCAAACGATCCGATCTGATGCGACAGGAACACGAATCCGAACAGCATCGACATCCAGGTCGTTCCGAAGAACGTCGCGACGAGGCCGCTCGTCAGAGGCACGGTCGAGAGCCAGAACAGGCCGAGCATGGTGCTGAGCACGATCACCACCAGCCCGTTAATGGGCAGGAAGAGCAACCCAAGGAACACGAAGCACCGCATAAAGTAAATTACGCTCAGCCCGATCCGCTTCTCGACGAAGCGCGCCGACTGACCGGCAACGTAGGTGCCGATGATGTTGGCGATTCCGACGGCCGTCAGTGCCCAGACGCCGACGCTCGCGTCCAAACCCTTGTCGGCGACGAACGCCGGCAAGTGCACCGAATAGAAAGCCACGTGGAATCCGCAGACGAAGAACCCGGCCGTCAGCAACCAAAAGCTCGGATAGGCGAAGGCTTCGTCGAACGCTTCCTTCAAGGACTGCGGCTTGAGGCTCGCGTCCTGGGTTTTCGGCTTGCCGCTGAGGGGCCAGGCGAGCGGAATCATCGCGGCAGCAGTGGCGGCCAGGACGATGAGGCTCGTCTGCCAGCCGAGCCACTCGATGAGGACGTGTGCGTAGGGGAACGCAACGAAGCCGCCGATGCCGCCGGCCATGCCGAGGGAGGCGATGGCTGCCGTCCGCTTCTCGGCCACCACAAGGCGCCCCACCGCACCAACGAGGGCCGTGACGCCCGTTCCGCAGACGCCGATGCCGAGGAGAATGCCGCTAATGTAGAGGTCCATCGGCGAGATCGCCGCGTACATCAGATATAGGCCCAACGACGTCGAGAGCGCACAGCCGACGATAACCCGACCGGCACCATACTTGTCCGCGATGGCCCCTGCGGCCACGGCGCCAACGCCCCATACGAGGTTGGCAATGGCCATGGCGTTCGAGAAGGGCTCGCGGCCAATGTCGAGCTCCGTCGTCATCGGCTTGAGATAGAGGCCCATCACCTGACGCAGACCCATCGCCGTGGCGACGATGACACCGGCGGAGAGGATGATGGCCCAAGTCGGCAGCTTGGCAGCGGGGGATCCAGTCGTCATGGGCACGGTCTCAAAATCCCGAAGCGCGCCAAGTTATGGCACATCAGGCGCAGCAGGTAGACTGAAGATTTCACATGACGTTGATGAGAGAGCTTTATGGATTCCCGGGGAGGGCTGATATGGCCGAGCTCCCCAAGGCCGGCGTTGCGCCAGTGGGTTCCAACCAGCGGCGCTCGACCTGAACGACTGGTCCATCCGGCTCCCGAATTCCGCGGCCAATCAACTCGACTCGCCAGCCATGGTCATCAGCCGTCCGGTACAGGCGGTAGATGTTGTATCGCGCCAGCGGCTCATAGCGGTGCACACGGCCGATCGACGCCGAGGCGATGCCCACCACGGGCATTAACCCAGCGGATGTTCTGTGCCAGCTCACCATGTCGCGGTGGTTGTGGCCGTGAATGACCATCTCGGCTCCCGCGTCCACCAGCACCTGCTCGAGGGCTGCGGCATCCTTCAGGTCGCGCCCTGCCAGGACCTGCGAGATGAGCGGGGGATGGTGAATCATGACGAGGCGGAACATCCGCCTGCGTCCGAGCTCCTTCAAGACCCGGTGGCACTCTTGGATTTGCTTCGCGCCAAGCTCTCCAGAGGCAACGCCCGGAGGAGTCGGCACGGCAGAGTTCAAGCCGACGAGTGCGACCCACTTTCCAATGCGGCGAACGTACGGGAATCGCGGACCGGGCCCGGGCGCCAGCTCGGCTCCCCACTCGTCGGACTCCATATAGCGGGCCCACCGCCCGACGCCGGAGTGTTTGCGCAAGCGCGTGTAGATGTCGTGGTTTCCGGGGACCACCGAAACGAAGCTGGGCGGGCCCAGCGAGTGCAGCCACAGCAGCGCCCTCTCGTACTCCTGTGGTAAGCCGATGTTGATGAGATCACCCGACACCGCGATATGGTCGACGTGCCGGTGGGCGAGGTCCGCCGTCAGAAGATCCACGACCGCGCGCAGATGTGACTTCCTCCGCCGCACGACCCAGTTGGCGAACCCCAAAAAGCGCTTGGCATTCCAGTAATTTGGCCAGAATGCTGCAAGGGGAGCCAAGTGGACGTCCGAGAGGTGTGCGATGGTGATCTCAGGTTTCATGTCTTCCGCCAGCAATGCCGCGGGCCGGGCAAGTGTTAACATGGCTGGTCGCATGCGGCCTCGGCAATGACTCACCACCGCTGCCAATTGCCGCCATTGTGGAGCAAATCGCCGTGGCCATGCAGAAGGTCATCCGTACCTTAATGCAGCGGTACTGGCGCGTCACCCGCAGCCTCACCATGGGTGTGCAAGGGATCGTGCTGACGGAGGACGGCCGAGTTCTCCTCATTCGCCACACCTATCGGCCGGGCTGGCATTTTCCTGGCGAAAACATCCCCAGCC
>QGVC01000324.1 GCA_003242645.1 Pseudomonadota bacterium | reverse complement strand
GCCGCGCCCCTTTTGCCACGGCAGACCGGGTGCTATCTACCCCGGCATGACAGACACATCCTTGATCCGAAACTTTGCGATCATCGCCCACATCGACCACGGGAAATCGACGCTGTCCGACAGGCTGATCCAGCTCTGCGGCAACGTCACTGACCGGGAGATGAAGGAGCAGATCCTCGACTCGATGGATATCGAGCGCGAGCGGGGAATCACGATCAAGGCCCAGACGGTCCGCCTCGACTACCGGCACAACGATGGCAAAACCTATCAGCTCAATTTGATGGATACCCCAGGCCACGTGGACTTCGCCTACGAGGTGTCACGGTGCCTGGCAGCGTGCGAAGGCGCGATCCTCGTCGTGGACGCCTCCCAAGGCGTGGAGGCGCAAACGCTCGCCAACGTCTATCAGGCGATCGATAACAATCTCGAGATTCTTCCGGTCCTCAACAAGGTCGACCTGCCGGCCGCCGACCCGGAGCGCGTCAAGCAGCAGATCGAGGACGTGATCGGCATCGACGCTTCTGAAGCGATCCCGATTTCGGCCAAGACGGGCTACAACGTCGAGGCTGTTCTCGAAGCCATCGTCGAGAAGCTCCCGCCGCCCAAAGGTGATCGCAACAAGCCGCTGAAGGCGCTGCTCGTCGACAGCTGGTACGACTCCTACCTCGGCGTCATCGTCCTCGTGCGCATCATGGATGGCGTGCTGAAAAAGGGGCAGCGCATCAGGCTAATGTCCTCCGGCAGCAGCTATCAGGTCGATCGAGTCGGCGTATTCCGGCCCAAGCAGGAGATGCTGGACGAACTGGGCCCGGGCGAAGTCGGCTTCTTCACCGCCGGCATAAAGGAGGTCGCTGACACACGCGTCGGCGATACCATCACCGACGACAAGAACCCGACGTCAGAACCGCTGCCTGGCTTCAAGCCGGTACAGCCGGTGGTGTTCTGCGGCCTGTTCCCGGTCGACGCCGCGGATTTCGAGGACCTGCGCGAGGCCATGGCCAAGCTCAGGCTCAACGACGCGAGCTTCACCTACGAGCCGGAAAGCTCCGCGGCGCTGGGATTTGGCTTCCGCTGCGGCTTCTTGGGCCTGCTGCACCTCGAGATCATCACCGAGCGGCTCGAGCGCGAGTTCGGGATGGATCTCATCACCACGGCGCCGAGCGTCATCTATCAGGTTCATCTGACCGACGGCACCGTGAAGGAGCTGCACAACCCCGCGGACATGCCGGACCCGGTTCGAATCGACCACATTGAGGAGCCGTGGATTCAGGCCACCATTCTCGTCCCGGACGAGTATCTCGGTGCCGTCCTCAAGCTGTGCCAGGATCGCCGCGGCCGGCAGAAAAACCTCACTTACGCTGGCAACCGGGCGATGCTCGTTTACGAGCTGCCGCTCAACGAGGTGGTCTTCGACTTCTATGACCGTTTGAAATCGGTCAGCCGCGGCTACGCCTCCTTCGATTACCAGATGATCGGCTACGAGGAGGGCGACCTCGTCAAAATGACAATCCTGGTCAACGGCGAGCCGGTCGATGCGCTGTCCACCATCGTGCATCGCTCACGCGCTGAGCAGCGCGGCCGCGCGATGTGCGAGAAGCTGAAAGAGCTCATCCCGCCGCATCTCTTCCAGATTCCGATCCAGGCTGCGATCGGTGGCCGGATCATCGCCCGCGAAACCATCCGTGCTTTGCGCAAGGATGTGCTTGCGAAGTGCTACGGCGGCGATGTCACCCGGAAACGCAAGCTGCTCGAGAAGCAAAAGGCCGGCAAGAAGAGAATGCGCGAATTCGGCAAGGTGGAAATTCCGCAAGAAGCATTTATTGCGGCGTTGAAGATGGATGAGAATTAGAGTCGGAATATTCCCGCCTAATTCAGATTGACTGGAAAATCATCTCGCGGCGAACTGATTCCAGAAATTCAGCCCGAGAATTGGCTCGTGATCACTCCCCATATCGTCCAGCTGCTGAGGCCGATCACGACACACCCAACAATCCCCATCAGAAGCCTCGCCGGAAAATAGCGCACGGCCAGCGCCGCGAGTGGCGCTGCCGCGGCACCTCCGATCACGAGCCCCACGATGATCGGCCAGAGAGAAAGGCCGATGGTGGCTATGAAGGTGATCGAGATTGTCGTGGTCACGAAAAACTCGGTCAGATTTACCGAGCCGATAACCGTGCGAGGCGCAACACCATAGCCAAGCAGAGTGGAGGTGACGAGGGGGCCCCAGCCTCCGCCGCCCATCGCGTCCAGAATGCCGCCGACAAATCCAAGTGGCCCGATACCTTTTGGCGGGTCCGAAACGTGTGGGCGAGGTCGAATAGCTTTGCCCAAAATGATGAACCCGAGGACCAGCAAATAGCCGCTGACCCAAGGCCGGATCATTTCGCCGGGGACATTCGACAGCACGTATGCGCCGATCGCGCCGCCGATCATTCCGGGGATCATCAGCCGGAGGATGAGTCGGCGGTCAACGTTGCCAGCCCACCAGTGTGCAAGGCCCGACGTTCCGGTCGTGAAGACCTCGGCCGCGTGTACAGAGGCGCTGGTGACTGCAGGGGGCACGCCGGTGCTGAGCAGCACCGACGACACTGTCACGCCGTAGGCCATGCCTAGCGCGCCATCGATCGTCTGGGCGAAAAACCCCACCAAAACATAGAAGATAATTTCTTCCCACATGGCGCTTCGGCGTTCATGGTCGGGCCGGGCCAGACCCAGTCCACTTGTGATCGAGCCTCAGTCATGTGCAGATGGGATGAGGCTGCGATCGACTCAAACCCTTGCGAGAGCCGATCCGACCGGGACGTCAAATGCCTTCGCATTCTGATGCGCGGCTTTGGTTAACGCCGGAGCGCCGGGGAATGAGAGCAATGTGCGCTCGGCATGTTGCTCCTTGGGGATGTGTCGAACTTGTTGGTCTGTGGCTGGAAGGCGGTGAGGAGCAGCGTCCCGGGATAGGCCCGCCGGGCGCTGCTTGGACCGTTTTCGCGAAATATAGAAAACGAGCTTTTTCTTACGTGCCTCTCACCGGCTCTCCAGGATCTGCCGGCCGTTCCTCTTCCATCGTCATGTTGCCGGTCTCGGACAAGCCTGGCGAGTGACCCTCGTGGGCGATCGCCTGCTGGGTCTGGCTGATTCCGGCAAGGTGTTCCGATTCTCGTACGGGGGCCCGCTTCTGAGATGTCGCGGCGCCGCCTTTGCGGCCAAGCTCGCGATAGCCCTCGGAACCGAGCTTCACACGGCGAGCCTCTCCGCCCTTTCGGCCGATCTCCCTGTAGAATTCTCGACCGCGCGCCTGCGCTGTGGCTGCGCCGCCTCTCCGGCCAGCCTCCTCTACGGTCATCTTGCCGCCGCCGTCGGACCTGCTTTTTGCCATGACACACAGCCTCTCATTACGCATTACACAGGGAATGACGCCGATCTGCAGTGCCGGACTTCACTACACGATGTCGCCATGGGCGAAGTGCACCTCCTGTGGGGCCTCCGAAAGTTTATTTTTTGGAATTCACCGATCGCTCCACGATCCGGCCTGAAGCTTCGTGGAGGGGTACGAAACGCCTGCCCAGAAGAGCTGTTAGGTCCGCAGGCGAGACGTTGCGAATGCCTCTCGCCATTTGCTCACCCTTAACCATTCCGCTCGCGCAAACGCTGGTCGACCTTCTCCGCGCGCGCCTCTCCTCCCTTGCGCCCGATTTGGCTCATGTGCTCGCGATTGCGGCTAACAGCTTCGCCGCCCTTCCTGCCGATTTCCGCATAAAAGCCGGAGCCGTGCCTGATGCTGGTTGCCTCGCCGCCTTTGCGGCCGAGCGCTGAATAGCCTTCCCGGCCGAGCTGGCCACGCCGTGCCGCTCCGCCCTTCTGGCCGATTTCCTCGTAAAAGCTGCGACCGTGAAGTGTGGACGTCGCCTCCCCGCCTTTGCGTCCGGCCTCTTCGACCGTCATTTTGCCGGCTCTTCTGGCAGTCATGTGAGAACACTCCACCGATCGCGAACCGCATCTGCAACTCTTGGGGGTGGGGAAGGTTCCGGTTGCCGGCCGGAGGGTTGGACGGTGGAGTTGAGCAGGCGCGAGAGGTTTATGATGGATGCGGTGTCAGCCTCGGCTTGCCGTCGGCGCGATATCGCCCGCTATCGTGCCAGCCTGCTGTAGAGCGCCGCCAGAGCGACACCATAGGCCGCGTGTATCAGTACAC
>QGVC01000025.1 GCA_003242645.1 Pseudomonadota bacterium | reverse complement strand
GCACGATGACGTTGACGTGGCCGCTCTCGTCTTCCAGCGTGACGAATACCGTGCCCTTGGCCGTGCCCGGCCGCTGGCGCGTGGTCACCAGGCCGCAGGCCCGGGCCAGGCGGCGGTCGGGCCATTCGGTGAGCAGCCGTTCGGCCGGGACGAAGCAGCGTGCCTCCAGCTGCGGGCGCAGCAGCGCGATGGGGTGGCGCCCCAGCGTCAGGCCCAGGGCCTGGTAGTCGCTGACGATGACTTCGCCTTCCGACATGGCGGGCAGTTCGGGTTCATGGGCCTCGGTGACGGGGGGCGTTCTTCAGGATGCCTCCTGACGCCGCGAGCGCCGCCTTCCATTGCGCTTCGCGGCGGCTCCCGGCCAGGAATTTCAGGGCATCGGCCGCGGCCAGGGCGTTGACGGTCCAGGGCGGGGCGGACGGCCAAGTCATGCAGGGAGGCGAAGGGGGACCTAGCGCAAGTCAACCTACACGAACCTGGTCCCGCTAATCCATTCTTGCGGTGCGCGTAGGGCAGGGCCACTTGTCCACTCGAGGGCACCTCCCACCGAGCAGCAGGATGCAATCTGACGCACGTCCGCTTACCGGTTGCTTACCGGAGAAGCGAGCTTGGTTAGCGCGCCTGACCTAACCACTTGAAATAATTGGCGCACCGGGCAGGATTCGAACCCACGACCCCCAGATTCGTAGTCTGGTGCTCTATCCAGCTGAGCTACCGGTGCTTAGGCCAAAGCTGCGTGTGTGCGGGAGCCCGCGCTGCAGCACGCCGCACTAGTAATGCGTGCCGCCCAGAAGTGCAAGGGCCTCCGTCGTGCCCCGAGGACCCCTCGGGCGGCCAAAGTCGCTTACGAAAGAGGCACGCTAACATATTGAGCCTGCGACTGTACCCTGCAAGGCCGCGTTTCCCTTGGAACGGAGACAGGCCACGGCCGAAGATCAGGCAGGCGGGTCTGGGTCGTCGGGCAGCTCTGGTCCCCGCGCTCGGGAGTAATCCTTCTGATCACGTTCTCCGGGCAACTAGGCTCGAGAGAGGCCTCTGAACTGCCGGGCGTCAGCACTTGCTCTAACGTGACAACCAGATCCTGGTCTGGAACGGGATTCCACGTAGAGCGCCGGCAGCCTCAACGGACCGTGGAGCACAAGCCGCGTTGGATCATCGGGTGAACTTAGCCGCGGTCCTGTGCTTGGCCTCGAGCTTAGGAGCAAGCGCAATCCTGGACGACCACGCTCAAACGCCGCCCCCAATCGGCCTTGGGCGCTTGGTCCCGACAAGCCAGGGAGGGGCGGCGCTCGCTCCACTCCCGAAGGCAACGCCGAACCGCCCATGATAGGTGCTCCGGAACGTCCAGAAGGCGGCTTACTCGCAAACGGCTTCTGGGCGGCGACACCACATCCCGCAGCCTCGGTGAGTGAAAGAAGGAGGCTCGGCGCTGGCGATAGACGCTGTAGCCAAGCGACCACCCAGCGCAGAGCCGCGCATCACCGGCGCTCGGGAATGTCCCAGAGCGCGCGGCTCGCTTCGCGAACGGCATCTGCGCGGCTGACACCGATATCCCGCAGGCCACGCTCGTCGAGCGAAAGAAGAGCTTGGCGCTCGCGATAGACGCTGTGGGCAAGCGATAACCGAGAAAGGATCCGCATGAACGGGGCGAGCCGCGCCACGCCCACCGGCCGGCCGCGGATCAGCCCTGCGCTATGCGTTGTGCTCATCATCTCAACTCTGAGTCTCACGGGCAGCGATGTGCTGACCACTTCGTGATGACTGAGTATCAGACTCCGCTTGCATAAGGGAAACGAATGATGCTTATGTGATCCATGAAGGTTGGTTATGATGAGCAAGCCTCCCCGTTGCCGATGACTCGCGATATCGACATTTCCTTGCTGCGAGCCTTCCTCGCGGTGGTCGAAACCGGTGGCGTTACAGCTGCGGCGCGGATTCTCAATCGCACCCAAGCCGCAGTCAGCCTTCAGATCAAGCGACTGGAGGACCTATTCGGCACGGAGCTTTTCGTGCGCGAGCGAAAGCGCTTCACGCTGTCACCCGCCGGCGAGCGTCTGTTTGGCAATGCGAAGAGGCTTGTCGCGCTCAATGATGCCACGTGGGGTGCGATGACGACGCCCCAATTCGAGGGCGAAGTCCGCCTGGGTGTACCGCCCGATATTGTGACCAGCCTGATCCCGCCGGTGCTCCAGCGCTTCAACCAGTCCTGGCCGCGGATCAACGTAACGCTCATCTGCAGGCCATCCATCGTCCTCCTGGAGGAGCTTGCCGAGCGGAGAATCGATCTGACGCTGACCACGGAGGTCGACTGCGGTCCCGGCGGCGAAACCTTGCTCTCCGACCGGCTGGTGTGGGTCGGCGGTCCTGGCAGCAGCACCCACCTGCAGCGGCCTTTACCGGTCTCGCTCGGCTCGAAGCTGTGCCGCTTCAGGCCGGAGGTGATCAAGGCGCTTGATGCGGCCCAGATCGATTGGCGGCCGGTGAGCCAGGATTGCAACATGGAGCCGGTGTACGCGACGGTGAAGGCCGGATTAGCGGTGGCGCCGCTGATCCGCACGTCGGTGCCCGAATACCTGGACATCCTGGGCGCGGACGCCGGCTTGCCGCCGCTCCCCGATTTCAAAGTCAACTTGTATCTGCCTGCCAACGCCACGGAGATCGCACGGGAGCTGCCCCGCCACATCCGCCAGGGCATTGAGCTGCGCTTCGGACCGAGCCGCGGCGGCCGCACGGAACGACCCCAGGAGCATCCCGAGCCCGCGGTGGCAAACGTCCGCACCATGCGTTCGCGGTCCGTCCAGAAGCGTCCGGTTGCAGCCGAATGAGCATCACGCAACTGGTCGATTTCTGGCTCCGCCGCCGATGGCGGCCGGACCCTCACGCGCTAAGTCAGTGGGCGAAGTTGCAGCCGGCTGTCGTTGTGACGGGTGGATCGGAGGGTATCGGCTTCGAAATCGCCCGCCGCTTCGCCAAGCGAGGGCGAGCACTCGTGCTGGTCGCACGCCGGCCCGGGCCACTGGAGGCAGCGGCAGCGGCAATCCGGCGGGAATTCGGGACGACCGTGCTGACCGTGCCGCTCGACGTGACTCGGCCTGACGCTCCCCAGACGCTCGAAGAAAGGCTGCAGGAGAACGGCTTCTACGCCGATGTGCTCGTCAACAATGCTGGCATCGGCTTGAGCGGTGACTATATCAACCACGAGCCAGAGCAGCTTTCTCAGCTGATCGAGCTCAACGTCCGAGCCCTGTCGGCGCTTATGCGGCATTTCTTACCGGCGATGTGCGTGCGCGGTCGCGGCGGCGTGCTGAACGTTGCCTCGCTCGGCGGATACGCGCCGGGTCCCTATCAGGCGGCCTACTACGCCAGCAAGTCGTACGTGATCGCACTGACGGAAGCCGTTGCCTGGGAGACGCGCGGTCTCGGTGTCCGGGTAGCGGTGTTTGCACCGGGGCCTGTCAGCACGCGGTTTCACGCACGCATGGGCGCAGAAAATGCGTTGTACCGATGGCTAATCCCGGCGCCTAGCCCGGCGCTCGCGGCCGGTTCCGCAGTGCGCTGGTTCGAGTGGGGCCGGACGGTCATCACGCCGGGCGTGATGGGGCCGATTCTGGCCATCGTTATGCGGTTGACCCCGCATCCGATTCTGTTACCGATCGTAGGTTGGCTCTTGAAGCCGAGGGAAACGCTGAAGAATGCTGGACGGTAGAGCGGCAGACGCGGAAAGCGGTGCGGCAATACTGGAAGTCGGTCCGAGACCGGCGACGAAAACGGAGGAACGCAAGCCGATCGTCATCGTCTTGCATCAGCTCCATTCCAATCCCGGTCATATCGGCCAATGGTTCACAAGACACGGCTACCCTCTTGATATCCGACGTCCTCGCTTTGGCGATCCCTTACCGGAGACGCTGGAGAACCATGCTGGTGCAGTGATCTTCGGCGGCCCGATGAGCGCCAACGATTCCGACGACTTCGTTAAGCTCGAGACAGAATGGATTGGGGTAGCCCTGCGGGAGCGCAAACCGTTTTTGGGCATCTGCCTCGGTGCGCAGATGTTGGCTAAGCATCTGGGTGCGCGAGTCTACGAGCATCCCGAACAGCGCGTCGAGATCGGCTATTACCCGATCCGGCCAACTCCGCATGCCCTTCGTTTCGGCAAATGGCCAGAGCGGGTGTACCACTGGCATCGGGAGGGCTTTGATCTGCCACACGGCGCGACCGTGCTGGCGACTGCAGATGGGGACTTCGAGAACCAGGCCATTCTCTACGGGGAAACTGCAATCGGCCTTCAGTTCCACCCGGAAATCACCTACGCCATGGTGAACCGTTGGAGTGGCAGGAACCCGCACCGCCTGACCTTGCCGGGAGCCAAGGATCGGCCCTCACAGCTTTCCGATCACCTGGCGTATGGGCCCAAGGTGCGCCGCTGGCTGGACTCGTTTCTACCAGCTTGGCTGGAGTCGCACGTGCGGGCGGGGCTCTGAGTAATAGGCGGAGAAGATTAGACAGACAGGGGATTTGTGCGGCCGTCGTCGGGCCTGATCCGGCAGGCGCCGGCGCGAAGATGCGGTTTTCAGCCGCAAGCAGGAGGCCCCGCGCCTGATCTGCTCAGCTAATCTCAACATCTTGGCGCAAGCTGTTCATCTTATTGCAATAACGACCTGCGCTGCTGCCCCGGAAAGCGTTTGCATTCTTGCAATCATTTGGGCTTAGATAAGGGCGCGCCGGAATCTTGTTCTTCGTATCCGGCGCAAGGCGCGGTGGCCAATCGGAACACGGCTCGTTCCGAAACTTGCCTACCGCGCCTTCTTGCGTTCGATGGCTACATCTGCTCGATTGCGGCTTGCTTTTCGGTTCCGCCCTGATTGGAGCGACTGTCAAACAACTGCCTCGGGCCCTTCGATCCCGAGCGTTGCCAGATCCTCAGCCCGGCGAACGGCGTCGTACTGCAGAAAGTACTCGTCAAGCTGCGGCGGCTTCACAGAGGTCCCCGCCAGCATCGCATGCACCTGCCCGCGATGGTGGATCTGATGGACGAACAGATGTGAGAGCGTGTCGGCAACTGTTTCCCAATCGATACCTTTGGGCCCGCGATCAATACCGATCACGCGGTTGAGATCTGATTGCGTGAGCCGGTCGCAGAACCCGATCAGCCGTTGATCGGTCGCAATCTGGTCGGTGCGAATAACCGCAAAGCTGGTAACTGGCTTACGGTTGGCAAAATAGCCATAGCCGAGCCGACCACCTTCCAGTGCGTCGAGATAATAAAGATCCACCAGCAGAATATGATCCAGCGTAGCCTGGATGGATGGGAAAAAGCTGGTGCGCGGGGCGTGGAACTCCTCTTCGCTCAGCCGTCCGCAAGCCTCCAACAATCGCCAGTTCGACCAAGCATTGTTTCGGGCCATCCGGCGGAAATGGGTTACGAGATCCATCGATCTGCCCTCGATAACCTGGGCACTCCCCTTGCCGAAACTTCTTAGTCAACCACCGCTGGTGGTGCTTTTCTACCTGTGATGCTACCGGTTTTCTTCGCCTCACCGCAAGATGGCGAGCATTCACCCTCGAGAGAGCTTGTAAAGCTACGAGGAAGGCGCCACGCATAACTCGTGCTGTGAACGCCAGAAAATCTGCTGGAACTCTCCCCGGAAAAGCCTGCGAACTCGAGTTTTCCGCTACTCCAACACGGCTCCGAGCTTTCAAGAAAACAACTTCTCGCTAGCGGCGTGAGCGGCAGCCTCTTATATTGCGCCGCTGTTTGGGGAGGAAACGAAGATGAAGCGGCGCACATTTCTCAAGGGAGGGGGACTAGCAGTAGCTGCAACAACGCTTGCAAAGCCCGCAATCGCTCGTGCGGCCCCGGAGCTCCGCTGGCGCCTTGTGTCATCCTTTCCGGGCAGCCTCGATATCATCTTCGGATCAGCGCAGCGTTTTGCCCGGTACGTCTCCGAAGCGACCGATGGCCGATTTGTAATCGAGCCGCACCCCGCTGGTGCCATTGTACCGCCATTTGGAGCGCTCGATGCAGTCGCCGACGGCCGAGTCGAATGCGCCCAGACGCCGACCTACTTTTACGCCGATAGAAACCCGACTTTGGCATTCGGCACTGGGATACCCTTCGGGCTCAATGCGCGCCATCAGCACGCATGGTGGCAAGCCGGCGGCGGAGAGATCGTCAACGAAGCGCTGCATCAGCTTGGTGTCCATGCCATCGTGATAGGGAACTCGGGAACCCAGATGGGCGGGTGGTTCCGCAAAGAAATTCGGACCGTCGACGATCTGCGCGGGCTCAAGTTCCGAATCGGTGGCATGGGCGGGCAGATTCTCGCCAGGCTCGGCGTCGAGCCACAGCAGATGCCTCCCAATGAGGTGCTGGGGGCACTCGAACGCGGAACGCTCGACGCGACGGAGTTCGTCGGCCCTTACGACGATGAGAAGCTGGGCTTCTACCGCGTCGCCAAGCACTACTACTGCCCCGGCTGGTGGGAAGGCGGCGGCATGCTGCATCTTCTGGTGAAGCTCGATAAGTGGCAGGAGCTCCCGAAAAGCTACCAGTCGATCTTGCTGCAAGCCGGCGAGGCGACCACCAACTGGATGCTCGCTCGCTACGACGTAGAAAATCCAGCAGCGCTTCGGCGGCTAGAAGGCGCGGGCGTCATCGTGAAGGCCTTCCCCGATCCAGTGATCGAGGCCTGCTGGAAAGCAGCGAAACAGCATTACGCTGAGCTTTCCGCGAACAACGCGACTTTCCGCAAAGCGCTGGACTCGCACAACGCCTTCCAAACCGATGCCCTATCTTACTGGCGCATCGCCGAGCATCCGTATGATTCCATGATGCTTCGCCTTCTTGATAGTTAGGGCGCGCTTGCGAAACGGAGAGCGGCGCACCTCGCTCTCTACAGAGCATTCCACGTCAATTTCGGTACGCGTCAAGCAGCAGAGGCCAATTGTTTGTAAGCTTACTATTGGCCACAGACATCATTCATTGCAGCCAGACGAAACCATATCGAAGGCTAGCAATGATCACCAAATTTGGATTGGGCAGTGTACGTTTATAATTTCGTATTAACCGAGGTCTCAATACGACCGACGAGAATTTGGAGCTCATTTCTCTCACAAAACTGGTGCTCCAAGGCTGGGTTTCGGCCACCGCCGGCTGGGCCGATCCTTTTGAATTGCTTGACCTGCACGCCCATCACGGTGTGTTACAGTGCGGGCTCCATCCACCAATGGTTTGGACGTGAACGGCAGACGCATACTCTTGATCCTCGGTGGCGGTATCGCCGCTTACAAGTGCCTCGACCTCATCCGGCGCTTGCGGGAGCGCGGGGCGAAGGTGCGGGCGGTCATGACCGCAGCGGCCCAGCAGTTCATCACGCCTCTCGCGGTCGGAGCCATCTCCGGCGACCGCGTCTTCACCGAATTGTTCGACCGTGAGGACGAGCACGATGTCGGCCATATCCGGCTGAGCCGAGAGGCGGACCTGATCGTGGTTGCCCCAGCAACGGCAAGCTTGCTGGCCAAGATGGCGGGCGGCCATGCGGATGACCTTGCCACGGCGGTGCTGCTCGCAACGGATAAGCCGGTTCTCGTGGCGCCAGCCATGAACCCGCGCATGTGGCTCCATCCGGCCACCCAACGCAATGTTGCGACCTTGCGAGGTGACGGAATCCGTTTCATCGGCCCAAACACGGGGGAGATGGCCGAAAGTGGCGAAGCCGGACCCGGCCGGATGGCCGAGCCACTCGAGATCGTCGCCGCGATCGAAGAGCTGCTGCGCGAGGCCAAGAACGACCGGCCGCTCGCTGGGCGACATGTCCTCGTCACGAGCGGCCCGACGCATGAGCCAATCGATCCGGTCCGCTACATTGCCAATCGCTCTTCCGGAAAACAGGGGCACGCGATCGCGCGAGCAGCCGCCGAACTTGGCGCGCGCGTGACCCTGGTGTCCGGCCCAGTTTCTATTGCCGATCCTCCGAACGTCGACGTTGTTCACGTTGAGACGGCACAGGAGATGCTGGCAGCTGTCGAAGCTGCGCTTCCCGCCGATATTGGTGTATTCGCGGCTGCCGTGGCCGATTGGCGCGTTGCCAGCGCTTCAGGGCAAAAGATCAAGAAGGAGAAGGGTGCCGCGCCTCCCTCACTCGCACTTGTGGAGAACCCTGACATCCTCAAGACAATTGCGACCCGCGGCCCAATGCGGCCGGCGCTTGTCATCGGCTTTGCCGCGGAAACGGAGAATGTCGTCGAAGCCGCAAAGAAGAAGCGCAAAGCCAAGGGTTGCGACTGGATCGTCGCGAATGACGTTTCGGAAAAGGGCGGTGCCATGGGCGGCGACAGGAACGCAGTTCACCTGATCACTGCTCAGGGGACCGAGAGCTGGCCCGTCATGGACAAGACCGAGGTCGCCCGTAGGCTCATGGAGCGGGCGGCGCAGCATCTTCGCCAAACCCAGGTTACGGTCTGATGTCTCGCGCGAAGTCGGGTGCAACCCAAGTTCGGGTTCTGCGGCTTCCCCATGGCCAGGGCTTGCCTTTGCCCACCTATCAAACCGAAGGGGCGGCGGGGATGGACCTGCTGGCGGCCGTTGAGGAGAAGGAGCCAGTGGTGTTGCCGCCTGGAGGACGCGCGCTTATTCCAACGGGGCTCATATTCGAAATTCCGGCAGGCATGGAGGCGCAGATCCGGCCACGCTCCGGGCTGGCCTTGCGGCATGGCATTACGGTTCTGAACAGCCCCGGCACGATTGACAGCGACTACAGGGGCGAGGTCAAAATCCTTCTAATCAACCTCGGCGAAACACCCTGGGAGATCCAGCGAGGAGAGCGCATAGCTCAGATGGTGTTCCAGCGTGTGGAGCGGGCAGAGCTGGTGGAGGTTGCCGAATTGAATGCGACGCGGCGCGGCGCTGGAGGTTTTGGCTCGACCGGGATCGCCACAACGGACCCCGCGTCGCGGGCGCGTAAGAATTCTTCGTTAGAGACAGCCAAGCGCTCTGCACCGCGGAAATCAAAATCGGAGGCCGCCTCAGGGAAATGAAATCCCTACCCTGAAATCCCTATATTGAGGCGAGCAAGTACGGCTTGGCTTGACATTCCAACCCAGCAGGTGTGGCCTCCGATGAGGCGGCGGGGCTAGCCTCGAGGTTCGACCAGGCATGACCAAACTCACAGCCGAAGAGATCGAGCGCTACAAGCGCCACCTTGTACTACGCGAGGTGGGTGGCCAGGGTCAGCAGAAATTGAAAGCGGCGCGCGTGCTGGTGGTCGGCGCGGGCGGGCTTGGCTCGCCAGTCATCATGTACCTGGCGGCGGCCGGTGTCGGGACCATCGGTGTCATAGATGACGATGTAGTCTCGCTCGACAACCTGCAGCGCCAGATCGTGCACGAGACGGGGCAGGTGGGCACACCCAAGGTGGAGAGTGCCAAGCTCACGGTTGGCCGTCTCAATCCTCACGTCAAAATCGAGACGCATCCTTACCGGCTTACGGCTGACAATGCCCTCGACATCATCAGCCGCTACGACATTGTTGCCGACGGCTCGGACAATTTCGCCACTCGCTACCTCACCAGCGATGCTTGCTATTTTGCCAAGCGCACGCTGGTGTTTGCGGCAGTCGGCCCGTTCGACGGCTATGTCACCGTCTTCAAACCTCATCTGAAAAACGAGAACGGCGAGCCGTGGCCCAGCTACCGGTGCATCTTTCCCGAACCACCACCACCCGGGACGGTGGCGCCTTGCAGCGAGATCGGCGTTCTGGGCTCGGTCGTCGGCGTCATCGGTACTCTGCAGGCGACGGAAGTCTTGAAGGAAATTCTAGAGATCGGCGAAACGCTGGCCGGCAGACTGCTGATTTATGACGCCCTATCGGCCCGATTCGAGACGGTGAAGGTCGCCTGGGATCCTGATAACCCGCTATCGGGCCGCAATCCCACGATCCGCGATCTCTCGATCCACGCAGACGCGCCCGGCGCTGTCTGCGTTGCCTGACTACCCCCCAGGCGAAATTCGCGTCGTGAACGGACACTTTCCCTCCCTCCACAGTTGAGCGAAGGGAGGGTGAGCCGCGTCTTGTGAAGCCAGAGAGCAGGTTATCTGTACCAGCCCAAGGCCAATCAGAAGCGGAAATTGAGCCCTGCCCGGACCACATCGACTTCATTGTCGAACGAATAACTCGTTCCGGTAGACGTCAGACCGTCGGTGCTACCGAAGTCCATGTGGAGATACTCGACCTTAGCAGAGACGTTATCTGTGAAAGCCAGCTCAAGACCGCCACCGACGACCCAGCCGGCTCGCAATTCGCTGTCGCTAGCCTTTTCCGTTCCGGTATCGAGCGACACCTCGTCCAAGCTGGCAAAGGCAAGGCCACCGGTCCCGTAAAGCAAGAGCCGCCCCATAGCGATGCCGGCCCGACCACGTAGTGTACCCCACCACGGGCCAAAGCTCGTGCGGTAATAAGAGAAGGGGGAGCCGCTGAGCTTCTCGTCGTCGGCACTGATGTCCATCACTCCAAGATCTCCCTCCACGCCGACGAGGAGGTTTCCGAAAAGCATGTTGTAGCCAACCGTGACGCTGGCGAGCCAACCTTCAGGGTCAGTGTCGGCCGACGTTGTTTCGCTGGACGATGCCTCGGAATCGCCCCAGCCGTAGCCACCACTCAAACCCCAATAGAGTCCGTGCCAGAGCGGTGGCTTGCTCGGCTCTCCATAGTCCTCAAAGTTTGAAGGTGGTGGAAGCGGTCTGGGCCCGCCCAAATCTGCGGCTATTGCTGGCAACGCGAGAAAGCTGGTGCTCACCGCACTCAACAACAGTCGAAAACGCATACCTGGCGCTCCTTGTAGCGGGCGGAGCCCCGCGGGCTCCGGTCTCGCATACTCAGGCACCTCCCCCGGTGGTTACGATATGCAACCGCCGCAGCTTAACTTGACGATTGCTGTGGCTGTGCGATGGCGTAATCGGGAAAATATCGTGAAATCAGCACTATACTCGAATGCGCTGAAACCCGTTGCCACTTACACCGCGGACTTAGCCCATGCGAAATGAGCCGCTCGCTCCGGCATGAGCGGCTCACCTTCGACTAGCTCTGCTCTTCGGTTCAGCCCAAAGCGGCCGCTCGAGAGCGGACCGCCCCGAGCTCAGAACATGGCCGGATGCACGCGATCGGGCGGTGAATGGCCATCGAGGAAGGCCTTGATGTTGATGATGACCTTCTCGCCCATCTCGATCCGCCCCTCGATAGTGGCAGACCCCATGTGAGGCAGTGCGACCACCCGGTCGGAAGCGAGCAGCTTCGGATTGACCGCGGGCTCGTGCTCGTAGACGTCGAGGCCAGCGCCCGCGATCCTACCGGCCTCGATCAACCTCGCGAGCTCGTTCTCGTCGATTACCTCACCGCGTGCAGTGTTCACGATGTACGCAGTCGGCTTCAGCAGCCGCAGCCGCCGAGCCGACAATAGATGGTAAGTAGCCGGCGTGTGCGGACAATTGACGGAGATGATGTCCATCCGCGCCAGCATTTGGTCGAGGCTGTCCCAATAAGTCGCCTCCAGCTCCTGCTCGATCTCCTCGGCCACTGGACGGCGGTTGTGATAGTGGATCTGCAGACCGAAGGCGCGAGCCCGCCGGGCCACGGCTTGGCCGATACGACCCATGCCGATGATGCCAAGGCGCTTGCCGTAGATCCGGTGGCCGAGCATCCACGTTGGGGACCAGCCGGGCCAGTCATTCTTGTGCTCTTTGAGATAGGCTGCACCCTCGGCAAGCCGGCGGGGCACGGCAAGGATCAGCGCCATCGTCATGTCCGCGGTGTCCTCCGTCAGGACGCCGGGAGTATTCGTGACGATGATGCCGCGATTACGAGCCGTTTCGAGGTCGATGTTATCGACCCCTGTGCCGAAATTGGCGATCAGCTTGAGTTGCGGCCCGGCTTGTGAGAGCACAGTGCGGTCGATTCGGTCGGTTACTGTCGGTACGAGAACGTCGGCCTTTTTTACAGCTTCGATGAGCTCGGCTTGGCTCATCGGCTTATCGTCGATGTTGAGCCGCGCGTCGAAGAGCTCGCGCATGCGGGTCTCAACGATATCGGGAAGCTTGCGCGTGACGATAACGAGAGGTTTTTTGGCCTTGCTGGACATGGTGATTCTTTTTGGGTGTCCTTTGCTCGCAACCGGTGTGCCGGCTGCGCTGGCGGGTCAGCTCGGAACTGTCTAACAGAAGGTCAACTCGATGACAAAGAGTTGAAGCATTGGGTAAATTTGGAGATCTGGCGTCGGATCGCTCCGTGCCCAACCTCGGAAGCGCATCTTTTGGGGCAGGCGAATCGAGGAAAGAAGCGGGGTTTGGTCATCATGTCTGGGGTGGCGGGTCTGTGGCGAGCTGTGGCTGCGGCGCTCTTGGTCTTATCTGCACCGACGCTTCTGATTGGGCAGGTCGATGCTCAACCAGCACAAAAAGGCAGCTCCAGCGGGTTGGCCATTCCGCGCTTCGTGAGCCTCAAGGCGGACCGTGTCAATTTGCGCAGCGGCCCAGGAACCGACTACCCGACCTCGTGGGTGTTCAACAGAGCAGGTTTGCCTGTCGAGGTCTTGAACGAGTACGAGGCTTGGCGCCAGGTGCGAGACGCGGAAGGCTCCACCGGTTGGGTTCTGCATACCATGCTATCGGGGCGCCGCACTGCCCTCGTGCTTCCGTGGGAGCTAAAGGAGGGCCAGCCTCCCCCACAGATACCTCTGCGCGAAGATGACAACCCGCAGGCTCGCCCCGTGGCATTCGTCGAAGCTGGGGTGATTGCAAACATCAGCCGCTGCGACGGTCGCTGGTGCCTGGTGGTGATCGGAAACTACCGGGGTTACATCGAGCAGAATAAGCTCTGGGGCGTTTATGCCGGCGAGGTCATCAAATAACGAGTGAGCAAACCAGATCCTCCGGCTTACTCACTGGGCTCCGTATTGGGCACCAGCCGTACCACCACATCGACGTGCGAGATGCGCATCCCCTCAGGGGGCTCCGGAAGGCGGTCGATGGTGATCGAGTCATCGGGAATGTCGATAAGGCGACCTTCAGACTCGATAAGGAAGTGATTGTGATTCGAAGTGTTCGTGTCGAAATAGGCCTTTGAGCCGTCGATGGCGATTTCGCGCAGGAGCCCGGCACGCTTGAACTGGTGCAACGTGTTGTAGACAGTAGCCAAAGAAACCCGCTCGCCCGCAGCCAAAGCTTCTGCGTGCAGCATCTCAGCCGTCACGTGCCGGTCCTCGGCGCCGAACAGGAGGGCACCAAGCGCCAACCGTTGCCGGGTCGGCCTGAGCCCGGCGCGTCTTAAGAACTGCGCCAAATCCCCGCGCCTAGCGTCCAGTCTTTCGTTTTCCATTTTCGGCGATCAATCGCATGCAAATTGATCTAGCCGGACTATATGCATCGCGTTCCTGTCGGGCAAGGCGATCGAACGCCGCTCACTTGACCTATGGTTGCAGGTGCTTTGGGCAAAGCGGCTTGACGGGTACTCCGTTTGCCTTTTTGAAGGTAACCGAGTGTGGTAGATACGCGCGAACATCTGGTTTTTTGTGCTCGCGGGGTGGGGTATCGAAAGGGGCGAGACACACGGCGCTATGGTGGAGAGGCGGTCGACATACGAATACGAGGACTTGTTGGCGTGCGGTCGTGGCGAGCTGTTCGGGCCGGGAAACGCGCAGCTCCCACTGCCTCCAATGCTGATGTTTGAGCGCATCTCGTTGATCACCGACGAAGGGGGCGCGCACGGCAAGGGACAGGTTAGGGCGGAGCTGCCGGTGGCTGGCAACCCTCAATGCGAGTGGTTCTTCTCCTGCCACTTCAAGGGCGATCCCGTGATGCCGGGCTGCCTTGGACTCGACGCCCTTTGGCAGCTCACTGGGTTCTTCCTGGGCTGGCTTGGTGCTCCTGGCCGGGGCCGTGCGCTCGGCGTCGGCGAGGTCAAGTTTACCGGAATGGTTGTACCGACGGTTAAGCGCATAGAGTACATCGTGGACCTCAAGCGCGTGATCCTCCGCAAGCTCAAGCTCGCCATCGCCGATGGCAGCCTGCTCGCTGATGGGCAGTTGATCTACTCAGCCCAGGACCTGCGCGTTGGCCTGTTCGAGGGCGATCCGGTTCCAAGCGCTACACCTGCCTGACATGAATTGGACTCGGCCGGAGCCGGGTAGGGCAAGGCATCGGACCTCCTCAACTTTGGGGGCCAGAAAGGGTCGGTTATGAGACGGGTCGTCGTGACCGGAATGGGGATTGTTTCCAGCATTGGAAACAGCACCGAGGAAGTGCTCACCTCACTGAGGGAAGCCAAGTCCGGGATTGTAAGGGCGGAGAAATACGCGGAGCTCGGTTTCCGCTGTCAGGTTCATGGCGAGCCCAAGATCGCCTGGGAGGAAATGGTGCCGCGGAAGCCAAGGCGCTTCATGGAGGCCGGCATCGCATGGAACTACATCGCGATGGAGCAGGCGATCCGTGATTCAGGATTGACCGAAGCCGAGATCCGCGACGAGCGTACCGGGATCATCATGGGGTCGGGTGGCCCGTCTACGAGCACGATCGTAAGGGCCGCTGCCATAGCACGAGAGAAAGACCCGAAGAAGATTGGCCCCTTCGAAGTGCCCAAAGCCATGAGCTCGGGGCCGTCGGGCACCTTGGCCACTGCCTTTCAGATCCATGGCGTCAACTATTCGATTTCCTCCGCTTGCGCGACCTCAGCTCATTGCATCGGCAACGCTGCAGAGCTGATCCAATGGGGCAAGCAGGATGTGATGTTTGCGGGGGGCTGCGAGGAGCTCGACTGGACGCTTTCTGTGTTGTTCGATGCCATGGGCGCCATGTCGTCCAAGTACAATGACACTCCAGAGCGTGCCAGCCGCGCTTACGACAAGCACCGCGACGGTTTCGTTATCGCCGGCGGGGCCGGGGTCATCGTCCTCGAGGAGATGGAGCGCGCCAAGGCACGCGGGGCCAAGATATACGGTGAGCTCGTCGGCTACGGCGCCACGTCAGATGGCTTCGATATGGTAGCCCCCTCCGGTGAGGGCGCGGTTCGGTGCATGCGGCAGGCGTTGAAGGGGTTCGACGGGAAGGGTACGGGCCGCATCGACTACATCAACCCCCACGCCACAGCCACCCCGATCGGGGACCTCAAGGAGATCGAGGCCATCCGTGAAGTGTTCGGTAAAGACATCCCGTACATCTCGGCAACCAAGTCGTTGACCGGCCATTCTCTTGGCGCGATTGGTGTCCAGGAGGCGATCTTCTCGCTTCTCATGATGAATAACGGTTTCATCTGTGAGAGCGCCAATATAGAAGAGCTCGATCCTGCCTTCGAGGACATCCCAATCGTGCGCAAGCGGCTCGACGGCGTGGAAATAAACTGCGTTATGTCCAACAGCTTTGGTTTTGGCGGCACGAATGCCACTTTGGTGTTCCGCCGCGTTGATACCTAGCACCCATGTCGCATCCCAGGCCGGCATAAGTTTCGGAATAGCCGGGCATGCGGTTTCGAAAGTCAGTGATTGGAGAATGATGCGCCGCTGTGCGCACGACATCAGGAGCTCCCATGACCGAAATGGATATCGCCAAGCCGGGTCCGCTGATGGCCGGTAAGAGAGGGCTTGTCATGGGAGTCGCCAACGAGCGCTCCATAGCGTGGGGAATCGCCCGCGTGCTGGCCGGTCATGGCGCTGAGCTTGCGTTCACGTACCAGGGTGAGGCCTTCGGCCGCCGTGCCATACCTCTGGCCAAATCGGTCGGTTCGAAGATCATCGTTCCGTGCGACGTCAGCGACATCGCCGAAGTCGATAACGTTTTTGCCGAGATCAGGGACAAGTGGGGCAGCCTGGACTTCGTGGTGCACGCCCTCGCCTTCTCTGACCGTCGCGAACTATCCGGCCGCTACGCCGACACCAGCCGCGAGAATTTTATCAACACCATGGTGATCTCCTGCTTTTCGTTTACGGAGATCGCCAAGAGGGCAGCGGAGCTCATGCCCAACGGCGGTGCCATGCTGACCCTCACCTACGGCGGCTCTCGCCGCTGGGTGCCTTCTTACAATGTGATGGGCGTCGCCAAGGCGGCGCTGGAAGCGTCTGTGCGCTATCTGGCCTCGGACTTTGGCCCGCGCGGCATTCGGGTGAACGCGCTTTCGGCCGGTCCCATGAGAACGCTGGCGGGATCGGGGATTTCGGATGCGCGCGTCATCTTCAACTACCAGCGGGATCATGCCCCATTGCGGCGCACGCCAACGCTCGATGAGATTGGCGGCGCGGCGCTCTACCTCCTCTCGCCACTCGCGGGCGCCGTCACCGGCGAAGTGCATTTCGTCGACTGCGGCTACAATACCGTTGCTATGCCGAGCCTGGAGGCTCTCAAGGAGCAGGAGGCCGACGCGGAGGCTGCGGGACGTACGCAGCCGGATGGCGGCTAAGAAGCAACTCTCAGCTGTAGTGCGGCAGAGCTGGATGACTCGCCAGCTTGCGGCTGGAGGGAGAGGTTCCGGCAATTCCGGTCATTGAAGTTGGCTTGGGGGCGGAGTCGGCGTGAACAATTTCGCGCGATTCTCGCGCGGATCATCATCCCCAAGACTGAGCTGCGGAAGGTTGTTGGCGCCCCGTAGGGGACTCGAACCCCTGTTACCAACGTGAGAGGCTGGCGTCCTAGGCCACTAGACGAACGGGGCAGCCGATAGTGATGCTATAGGAAACCGCGCCCGGCCAATCAAGCGGCTAAATGGCCTAGCCGTGGATGATTCTCCCGGCTAAGCCCCCTGTATCTCGATGGACAGCATCACCGTTGCTGCCCCGAAGCTTCAGGCGTAAAGCCGATACGGCTGACAACGCGACCCGTCGTCAGATTGATGACGATGATGCCCGTCTCCGCTGGTGACGTGTAATGCACGGCCATCCGGTCGCCCGAGACGGTAGTTTGGCCGATGACAGCACCAGCCGGCAAAACCACATTCATTTCATGCAACGGGGACGAAGCGCCGATGCCGCCGCCGGGCTGGGTTGCGAGATAGGCGATCCGCCCGATCACCACAGCAAATCCCACCAGAAGGAGAACGCCAAGCGAAATGACGACGAACTTGAGAATCCGCACCTGCCGCGCGTCGTGCTCGGTTGGAAAATGCCTCTCGGAAGCTCCGGGCGGGACTGGATCGGCCTTCGCCATGAACGTCAACCCTCGATCGGGAAAGGATCTCGATGACGAGACAGCCGGAACGCCTCCGCGTTGAGGTACCCGCCGAGGCAGCCGGCGAGCGCATCGACCGCTTCCTGGCGTCCCGGCTCGAGGACCTAAGCCGCTCGCGCATTCAGGCGCTGATCAGGGAGGGCCGAGTTCGCGACCGGCGCGGGACCATAGAGGACCCTGGCGCAAGGGTCAAACCGGGTGAAGAGCTTACGGTTGAGCTACCGCCACCCAAACCGGCGGAACCACAGGGCGAGGCAATCCCCCTCAACGTCGTTTGGGAGGACGATGACTTGATCGTGATCGACAAGCCCGCCGGATTGGTCGTGCACCCGGCAGCAGGCCATGATAAGGGGACCCTGGTGAATGCCCTCATCGCACATTGTGGGCCGAGCCTGTCGGGTATCGGTGGGGTGATGCGACCAGGCATCGTGCACCGGCTCGACAAGGACACCAGCGGTTTGCTGGTGGTGGCCAAGACGGATGAGGCCCACCAAGGCTTGGCGCGCCAATTCGCGGCGCATGGCCGAGACAACCGCCTGGAGAGAGCCTATATCGCTTTCGCGTGGGGTAGCTTCGACCGCCCCCAGGGTACGATTAGTGCACCGTTGGGCCGCAGCCCTAAGGACAGGACTAAGATCGCGGTTCTCCGAGAAGGACAAGGCCGTCGCGCCGTGACCCATTGGCGGATCGACGAAACTTACCCCGGCACCGACGGAAGGATCGCTGTCAGCCGTTTAAGAGTTACGTTGGAGACGGGACGGACGCACCAGATCCGGGTTCATCTGGCGCATGTCGGCCACCCTCTCCTGGGAGACACGACTTACGGTGCAGGCTTCGCCGCAAGCGAGCGGAGGCTGAATCCAGAAGCGAGATCCGCCTTGAAGGCTTTGAATCGACAGGCTCTTCACGCAGCGCTTCTGGCGTTCGAGCATCCGCGGACAGGGGAACGCCTGCGGTTCGAGAGTCCTCTCCCGCCAGATTTATTGACGCTGCGCAATGCGCTCAGGAGCGGAACCAGCAATGTTAATGGGATGCAAAAACGGATAACGACGGGTCTGCAAAAATAATGAAGCCTGCTTATATAAGTGGAGGGCAGTGGAACTCCAATCCCCGAACACCGTTCCGTCGAAAATCACCGTAGTGTGACCGTGAGTTAAGGACATCGCACAATGACAAAACTTGTGCGGAACTATAGCTTGGCCATAGCGCCTTGCTCTGGTCACGCTACTGGGCGAAGCTAAAGAGTTGGTCGGAAAGAGGCAACCGAGTTTCACCGCCGAATATAGTGGTTTGATACTCGGCTGAAACTGAGATGGTCACGAAATCGCTGCCGACAGTCGCAAACGGGTCCATGGGTCTTGCCCGGTACCTCGAGGAGATCCGGCGCTTTCCCATGCTGGAGCCCGACGAGGAGTACATGCTCGCCAAGCGCTGGAAAGAGCATGCCGACGCGGAGGCCGCCGAAAAATTGATCACGTCGCACCTGCGGCTCGTGGCGCGCATCGCCATGGGCTACCGGGGTTATGGCCTGCCGATCGGCGAGATCATCTCGGAGGGCAACGTTGGCCTGATGCAGGCAGTCAAGCGGTTCGACCCTGATCGAGGCTTCCGTCTGGCCACCTACGCGATGTGGTGG
>QGVC01000323.1 GCA_003242645.1 Pseudomonadota bacterium | reverse complement strand
GGACACAGGCATTGCCCTCGGTCAGGCGGTTGCCGCCGCCCTCGGCGAGAGGAAGGGCATCACGCGCTTCGCGGACGTGCACCTCGCGATGGACGAGGCCCTGACCCGAGTGGTGGTCGACATCTCGGGCCGACCTTATCTTGTGTGGAACGTGAATTTCTCCCGGCCCAAGCTGGGCGAGATGGACACAGAGCTGTTTCGCGAGTGGTTTCAAGCCTTTGCACAAAACGCGGGGGTGACGCTCCATATCGCTACGCTATACGGTGAAAACAATCATCACATCGCCGAAACCTGCTACAAAGGCTTGGCACGCGCATTGCGATTGGCAATGGCCGAAGATCCACGGCAGGCAGGGCGGGTGCCCTCAACCAAGGGCCGGCTGGCCGGCTGAGGATGATTCGCGGAGATAGGATGCGGCCAGCTCTGAGCCTCGAGTAAGACGCTGAGCCAAGAGAACCGGAAGGGCACAGTGCAGACGTATTTGGTCTACGAGCCGCCCAATCCTCCCGAGGAGCCGATAAAGCGCGCTGAGAGGATGGTTTTCGTCCGCGAGGGTTTCTCGTGGATGGCCTTTCTCTTCACGCCGTTCTGGCTCCTCTTCAACCGGATGTGGCTCGCCTTCTTCCTCTACGTCATCGCGATGATGGCCTTGAGCGCGGCGTTCGTCGCGGCTGATCTGGATCAGCATTGGCTTACGATTGCGAGCCTGGCTGTGCACCTGGCGATTGGCTTCGAGGCAGGATCGCTGCGGCGGTGGAGCCTGGAGCGGCGCCGGTGGCGCATGTTGGGCGCTGTCGTAGGGCCATCTCTGTTCGAGTGCGAGCGCCGTTTCTTTGAAGCTTGGCTGGATCAACGTCCGGCCCGAGACAGGGATACGGTTCGCTTGGTAAGGTCCGAGGACCCGCCATCAACGCAACCGGCTAATCCTACCGTTGGGCCCAACCTCAATCCTGTTGGCTCGGAGGCATAAACAGGGCACCGATGCAGCGCGTCGCCATCATCGATTACGGTTCGGGAAATCTGCATTCGGCCCGAAAAGCCTTCGAGCGCGCGGCTCTGGAGGCTGATCTTCCGTTCAAGATCGAGCTGACCTCCCGCCCGGAGGACGTCCGCTCGGCGGACCGCATCGTACTGCCAGGCGTTGGAGCTTTCGCGGACTGTAAGCGGGGCCTTGAGAGCGTTCCCGGCATGATCGAGGCGCTGGAGGGTGCGGTCAGGAAGGACGGCCGCCCCTTCCTTGGCATCTGTGTCGGCATGCAGCTCATGGCGACCCGCGGTCTTGAGTTTGGCGAGACACCGGGGCTTGGTTGGATCGAGGGCGAGGTCGCGGCGATCAAACCTGCTGATCCATCCCTGAAAATCCCGCACATGGGTTGGAATACGCTCACGGTCGTCAATGACCATCCGTTGCTTGCGGGCATTCGCACAGGAGCTGATGGCCTGCATGCATACTTCGTTCACTCCTACCACCTGGTGCCGCGCGATCGCAGCGTCGTGGTGGCCGAAACCGACTACGGCGGCCCCATTACGGCGATCGTAGCCAACGGCAATACGGCTGGGACGCAGTTTCATCCCGAGAAGAGCCAGGTGCTTGGCCTGAAGCTCATCGCGAATTTCCTGCGCTGGCGGCCGTAGGTCGCAGAGAGCAGCGCCGTATCTGAGGAGGCACGATCGCTCCGGGCTTCGAGGAGTGCTCATCCAGCCTGGGCCAGCTGCAGCTCGGGTTGTGCAACAGCTGTGGGAGCATTGAGGGGGAACGCGAAAATGTTGCTCAGAGCCTCCGCAGCAGCACGGCGCCGACGGAACCAGCGGAGAGATGTATTCACCAGCAGGGCCGCCTCGCTCACCGCCTGCACGATGAGACCGTCTTCCGGATCCAACAGCCAGGACAGCTCGGTCTGAATGTCATCTTCAGACAGATCGGTACGCACGTACCACGTCGTCTCGAGCGGCCGGGCCCAAGCCTCGCTGAGGTTCATGATGGCCGTGGCAATCTCATGCTTGTTGTGGCGGGATCTGCCGAGGTCGTAGGAGATGAGAAAGAGGCGCATGGTCGGTCTCCCCCAGTGATGAGAGGAGCGGCACGCGAGACCTGAGACCGCTGAATGAGATCGTTAATAGAACGTAAAGAGAACATGCCGCGAATCATCGGCAGTGTCCAGAGAAAAGTTCTCTGTTTGTTCGCACGCTGAGGGCTTGGCTCCTACTCAAACAGCTCCAACTGATCGGGATGCTGGCCGCGGGGTATCCGCCGGTGCCACCCAGGATTGACCCGGTCCACCAGCGCCGGGTAGCGCTCCTGAAAGATCTGCCACGCTTTCTCCCGTGCTGCCGGGAAGCGCTGCCCTTCCCAAATTTCGTAAAGCCGCCGCGGATCGCACTGATACCGACGGCAAAGATCGACAGGCCGAGCACGCAACCACCGTGCGATCCACACGTCGATGGCGTCAGCTTCCGTCAAACGCCGGCGAGGACCGGCGTCCGTAGAAAGCTCGCTTGGTGCAGGTGGGGCGGCCATTGTTGGATGCTTGACGCGTGACTCGTTTCATTCCTTTATCGCGCGTGATCATAGCCAACATAAGGTTCGCGCGGGCAAATCGCACGCCGACCACCTGCTCGAGACGAAGCAGTGATCCTCTTCCCCGCCATCGACCTCAAGGACGGCCAGTGCGTCCGCCTCAAGCTCGGCGAGATGGACGCCGCGACCGTCTTCAACGACGATCCCGCTGCTCAGGCCCGGATTTTCGAGGAGCAGGGCTTCCAATGGCTGCACGTCGTTGACCTGAACGGCGCCTTTGCGGGCAAGCCGGTGAATGCCGACGCTGTCGAAGCGATCCTTCGGGCCGTTTCCATTCCAGTGCAGCTCGGTGGCGGCATTCGCGACTTGGCCACCATCGAGATGTGGCTCGGTAAAGGCGTGCGGCGGGTCATTCTCGGTACTGTTGCCGTGCGTAATCCGGATCTGGTGCGCGAGGCATGCCGCCGGTTTCCCGGCCGCATTGCGGTCGGGATCGATGCCAAGGGCGGGAAGGTGGCAGTCGAGGGCTGGGCAGAGGTGAGCGAGCTGGCAGCCATCGAGCTGGCCCGCCGCTTCGAGGATGCGGGCGTGGCCGCCATCATCTACACGGATATCGAGCGCGACGGCATCCTGAAGGGCTTGAACCTGCCCGCGACGGCCGAGCTGGCGCGCGCGACGCGCATCCCAGTGATCGCCTCAGGCGGACTGGCCTCCATCGCAGATGTCGAGGCGTTGTTGAGACCAGAGTACTCGATGCTGGAAGGGGCCATCGTCGGTCGAGCGCTTTACGATGGCCGCCTTGATGCCAAGGCCGCCCTGGCTCTCATTGCGAGCCATGCCGAATCGAAAGGGTAAGCGCCGCGCGCAGCAGGCACACCACCATCGCGAGCTGACACCAGACGATGGATAGCTTGGCCTGCTTGCGGCAGGTCTCGTAATCCTGAAGGCAGCGAAAGGCAGGGTCGTTGTACTCAGCCGGCCTGTTTTGACCTGAGAGCCCCCGCATACGTTTGGCGATGTTGTCGAGCCGGGTGATGATGCGCTTGCGCAGATGCTCCGGGAGCTGCTCGAACGTCTTCTCGTCGAATGGTTCGCCGGGGTTGCGTTCCTGAATGTCCCTGAGCTGGGTGCCGGCGACTTTGAGATTGCGGAGGACGGTCTTGACGAAGCGATGCTCAGTGCCGGCCTCATCAAGTTCCGCGATCTTCTCCCGCAACAGCTTGATGTCCTCAGCCGCCAGCCGTTTCCGGCGCACTGCCTCGGCAACCTGTTGCAGATCGTGGCTGATGTCTTTGGCCATCGCCCCCGCCCTTGAAAGTCCGCTTGTCCGCGTCAACCGTGACGCAAGACGACATTGCATTGAAGCGCCGGGCGGGCCAAGAAGCTGTCATGCTTAAGATCCGTGTCATCCCCTGTCTCGACGTGAAGGACGGCCGCGTGGTGAAGGGCGTCCGGTTCGTGGACTTGGTTGACGCCGGCGATCCTGTCGAGGCTGCAGCTGCCTACGATGCGGCAGGCGCCGACGAGCTTTGCTTCCTCGACATCACGGCGAGTCAGGAGAACCGCGGTACCCTGCTCGACATCGTGCGGCGAACGGCTGAGCGCTGCTTCATGCCGCTCACGGTCGGCGGCGGCGTGCGGACATTGGAGGATATCCGCCGCCCGCGGAAACCCGGGC
>QGVC01000322.1 GCA_003242645.1 Pseudomonadota bacterium | reverse complement strand
GATACTTCGTGATCTTGGAGAAGATCGGCAGCTGCTCCGTCTCCTGAAAGCCGCCGAGGCCCATGGTGTTGGAGCCCGTTTCCGGAGTGATCACGACGACCGGCGAGTGCGCCCAGTAAGCTGCGGCGGTTGAGGTCACGAAATTCGTAACGCCGGGGCCGTTCTGCGCGATGCAAACGCCGTGGCGGCCCGAGGCGCGGCTGTAGCCATCGGCCATGTGCCCCGCGCCCTGCTCGTGCACCGTCGGAATGAAGCGAATGCCGGCCGTCGGAAACAGATCCAGCGCATCCATGAACGCTGAGCCGACGATGCCGAAAACGTGGGTCACCCCGTGGGCAACCAGAGTTTCGACAAACGCTTCACTCGCGGTCATTCTCGTCATGGGCGGTCTCCCTGGAATGCTGCCGCTGCAACTCGCAGCCGTTTGGTGTCTCAAAAATCAAGACGCCACGTCTCAATTTGTGGCACGCGGCCACGAAAGCTGTCAATCGCCGACGCGCGCCGGAGCTGTCCTCGCACTACTAGCCCGTGAAGACGTTGGTGTGTCAGCAACTTCCGGACCGCTGGTCCAGGCATCCGCCATGATGGCTGAAGCCTCCTTGAGCCGAGGAACAAAGCCGATCGCCCGGTCGAGGTCGAGGCGCGGCGAAGGTCCGTGGACGGCGAGCGCCGCCAGCACGCGACCCTGGCAATCCGCGATCGGTACCGCAACGCCGATGATACCGATCATGAACTCCTGATTGTTCACCGCGTAGCCGCGCCGGCGCACCTCCGCCAGCTCGGCCTCAAGCTCTTCGGTCCGAGTGATCGTATACTTCGTGCAGGGTTTCAGCGTGACATTGCGGAGCAGCCGCGCTCGAACGGCTTCGTCGAGGTGGGCCAGCATCACCTTGCCGCCGGAGGTGCAATGTGCCGGCACGCGGCTGCCCGCTTGCAGATGAACGCGCAGTGGCCACTGACACTCGATGCGCTCGAGATACACGAATTGTAAACCGTCCAGCACACCGACGTTGCAGGTCTCCTCGATCTCGTCGACCAGCTGCTGCAAGATGGCGTGAATGGGTGCAGACTGATTGTGTGTGCGCAGCGCGTTGAGAGCGAGCGTCGACAGGCGGGGGCCCACCGAGAACCGGTCGCGAGATGGGTCGCGAACGACAAGCCCCAGCTTCTCCAGGTGGGTCAGAACGCGATGAACTGTTTGCCTTGGCAATTTGAGCCGAGCACTGAGGTCCGGAAGCCCGATTGGCTGTGACTGCGCGGTGATCGCTTCCAGGACCGCTAGCGCTTTGTCGAGTGCCGAGCCTCGCTCCTGACCGTTGCTTGGGCCACGCATGTCCGATCGATTCCTGTGTGTGGAGCTCATTTCGCTTCGTATAGCACGATAACTACGCTCTGCCGCGGGCAGGATCCCGCGGCCAACCGAGGCGGTGGACACATCTACTAGGAGTTGACCGCTGGGCGCCGAAGACACAAAATGAGACAAGGCATCTCAAATTTTGGAGGGCATGAATGCAGGAAACGCCCACACTAAGCCCATCCAATGCACCCGCCGCGCCAGTTGATCTCGTTCCGGAAATCGTCCAGCGGGCGCGCAGCGCAATGGCTGTTTATGCCCGCGAAATCGCTGCCGGAGGTCAAGCGCGAATCGACGAGGCCGTGACGGCTATCGCCTGGTCTCTTTACAAGCCGGAAAATGCGCGCCGGATGGCCGAAATCGCCGTCGAGGTGACCGGGCTCGGTAACGTCGAGAGCAAAGTCATCAAGAACCAGCGCAAGACTTTCGGCACACTGCGCGATCTCCTGCGCGTGAAGTCCACCGGAATCATCGAGGAGATTCCCGAAAAGGGCATCGTCAAATACGCAAAGCCGGTCGGGGTGGTCGCGGCCATCACGCCGTCAACGAACCCTTCGGCGACGCCCGTCAACAAGGCGATGATGGCGCTCAAGGGCGGCAATGCCATCGTCATCGCGCCGCCGCCGACGGCGTGGGGTGCAACCAAGCCCACAGTGGACCTAATGCGGGCAGAGCTGAAGAAGATCGGCTTGCCAGAGGACCTCGTGCAGGTTCTGCCGTCGCCGGTCACGCGGGAGGCAACCACGCGGCTGATGGAGCTGTCCGATCTCGTGGTCTGCACAGGCAGCCAGGCGAATGTGCGCCAGGCTTACAAATCAGGAAAGCCAGCTATCGGCGTCGGTCTTGGAAATGCGCCGGTGATCATTGATGCGTCGGCGGATCTCGACGATGCCGCGTACAAGATCATGCTGTCCAAGACCTTTGATTACGCGACGAGCTGCTCGTCCGAGAATGCCGTGATCATCGTTGATTCCGTGTTCGACGCGGCGATCGCAGCGCTGGAAAGGCAGGGCGGTTATCTGGCCTCACCGGAGGAGCGCGAGCGCATTGTCGCCCGTCTGTGGCAGAACGGAAAGCTCAATCGCAGCGTCATTGCTCAGTCGCCGGAAGCTCTAATCGACGTGTTCGAGCTCAGTCCTAAGGCGCAGGGCTGCAAGTTCGTGATGGTCGAGGAGACCGGCATCGGCAAGGATTACCCGCTGTCCGGCGAGAAGTTGTCGCTGGTGCTGACGATTTATCGCGCCAAGGATTTTCAGGACGCCAAGCGGATTGTTCGCGATATTCTAGAGTATCAAGGCAAGGGGCATTCCTGCGGTATCCATACGAACACACCCGAGCACGCACGTGAATTGGCGCGGGATATCGACGTCGTCCGCGTGCTGGTCAACCAAGCCCATACGTTCGGCAATGGCGGCGGGTTCGACAACGGGCTGCCCTTCACGTTGTCGATGGGCTGCGGCACGTGGCAGGGCAATTCCATTTCGGAAAACCTCAATTGGCGCTGCTTCGTCAACATCACCCATCTGGTCACCACAATCCCGGAGGACAAACCCGACGAAGCTGAGCTGTTCGGCGCCTACTGGGCGAAGTATGGGCAGTGAGCTGCGTTGAAGGTTTCGCCGTCCGGCATCGCCCGGGGGAAGCGCCGATTTCCGGCGACAATCGCGTCGACTTGATAAGGATAAGCGATGAACTTCGAGGAGCACGCCGCTAAGCCGCTGCTCAGGGCAGTGGGAATTGAAACGCCAAAGGGCAGCCTTGCTACGACGCCGGATGAAGCCGAACGCATTGCCGCTGAAATCGGGCCCTGTGTCGTGAAGGCTCAGGTTCCGACGGGCAAACGGGGAAAGGCGGGGGGCATCAAATTGGCGGCAACGCCGGCCGAGGCGCGCGCGCACGCCAAGCAGATCCTCGGCATGACGATCGGCGAGCATTGGGTGGAGAAGCTACTCATTGAAGCGCAGGTGCCGATCGCAACGGAAATGTACGCAGCGGTCATCAATGATCCCGAGAGCAAGGGCCCGCTGCTGCTTTTCTCCGCTGAGGGCGGCATGGACATCGAGGAGATTGCGGAGCGGCATCCAAATGCGCTCGTCCGGCTACCGATTGATATTCGTAAAGGCCTCGACCGCGATGCCCTCGCCAGCGCGCTGCCGAAGGAGTTGCCCGTTGACCGTGCGGCGCTCGTCGACACCTTGGCTTGCCTGTACGCGGCCTATGTCGAAAACGATGCCGAGCTGATGGAGATCAACCCGCTCGTGGTTACGCGAGACGGTAAGCTCGTCGCGCTCGACTGCAAATTCGTGATGGATGACAGCGCCATCCCGCGGCACGAGGAGCTCGCAAAATTGGGCTCGCCCGAAAAGCTCACCGCTCTCGAAGCGCGGGCCAAGGAGCTTGGACTCAAGTTCATCGAGCTCGACGGCGACGTCGGTGTGCTGGCGAACGGCGCGGGTCTCACCATGACTTCGATGGACGCTGTGCGCCATTACGGTGGCAAACCGGCCAATTTCCTCGAAATCGGAGGCGAAAGTTACACAAAGGCGAAACCGGCTCTTGAGCTGGTTCTCGCAAATCCGCGCGTCAAAGCGCTGCTCGTCAATTTTTGTGGTGCGTTCGCGCGCACCGACGTGATGGCCGAGGGCGTGGTTAACGCCTGGCAGGAATTGAAACCCGACATCCCGATCGTCTTCACCATCCACGGCACGGGCGAGGAAGAGGCGATCGCGATGGTGAAAGAGCGGCTTGGCATCGAGCCTTACGACTTGATGGACGATGCGGTGCGTGCGGCAGTCGCAGCTGCGAAGGGGGCATCGCAATGATCGTGCGCGGCCATGAAACCG
>QGVC01000024.1 GCA_003242645.1 Pseudomonadota bacterium | reverse complement strand
TTTGGCGGCTCACGCCTCGACCACGGTGCTCGACCGTGTGCGCCGCTGGAAGATCGACTCGGCAGGTTCAGGCGCAGCCTCGGGCACTTCCGGAGGCTGAATGCCGGTCTCGATGACGATGTCGACGGGGCCCCCTGTCATGATGAGGTGCTCCACGCCGTCTCGGCGGATGAGGAGGAGCTTCCGCCGTCCATCCACATTCGCCTGGTCCACCACCTCCAGGCGCTTCGGTGGACGGGGACCGAACAAGTTGCCGGTCAGGGCACCCTTCAGCGCGCTGCTTGGCGATCCTGTGGTCAGATAGCCGCGGAGCAGCAGTGCCCCGACCACGAGAAGAGCAGCGATGAACACCACAAAAAGCAGCCAGGACAGGATTTCCATAATGAATTGACGCGGGCGCTGCCCGCGCTCCTCTCAATCAGCTGATGGAGGCGTGCACGTCCTTATGGCGCTGTGAGGGCGCCCCCGCCCCGTCCGGCCATCCCGTTCGCACCCCCCGACGGTCGCAGCGCGAAGGTATAGCGCGCTTCGCGAAACAGATTAACACGATTGGAACCAGCACAACTCGTGCGCGAACAGAACATCTCTGTACGCAAAAAGACCGGTGAACGGACACTCGGCAACGGTATGTTTACCGGAATGACTGAAATATTGAGATCGTTACGGTTCCGAGACGTCCTTCCTCCCAGTGAGGGCGGCCGTAGCCTGGGCTTATGAACATTCGTGAAAGTTGTGCGTAAGAGTAGCCTAAGATGGCCGGCAAGCCCGCCTTTTCCCAGAATCAGCTAGTCTCTCCCGCCATGCGGGAAATCGAAGCGCAGCAGGGACCGCTCACGGCTGACATTCCACTGGTGAGTTCGCGTTCCGGCGGAGGCGTCATCGCCATCGCCGCGGTCGTGCTCGCCGGGGCTTTGGGGACACTTGCCGTCCTCACGTTCGATTCGAGCGAGCCCATTCTCCTCACCGCCATGGCGTTTCTGGCGACGCTTGGCGTCTTCTTCGTTTTTGGGCTCGTGGCAGGGCACATTCGGATCGCTGACCACTCCGGGAATGCGAACATCACCGATGCCTTGGCGCGGAGCTTCAAGGATGGCTTGTGCGTCACCACCCTCGACGGCCGGCGAGTTTATGCCAACCCTGCCTTCGATGAGCTGGTCGGGCCGACGAACTACGATCACGTCAGTGCCCTGGAGTCGCTCTGTGCCGGCGAGCCGCAAGCTGCCGAAGCCTTGTTCCGGCTGGCGCGGGCGGCAGGCCGCGGAGAAAGCAGAACAGAGGAGTTCCGGCTGCGGACTGTCGTGGCCGGCCAGCGGCAGTCTCGCTGGTTTCGCCTCAGCGTAAGCCGGCTTCAGTTGGGCCGGAGTGGAGAGTCCGAGCCCCTCGTCCTGTGGCGGATGACCGACGTCACCGATGATCGTCGGCGCGAGGCCGAGGCGATGCGCGCATTGGAAGCGACGCTTGGCTACTACGAGACGATGCCCCTCGGCCTCCTGGTCGCCGGAGACGATGCGGAGATCGAGCACCTCAACGACACGTTGGCGAAGTGGCTCGGCCTTTCGGCCAGCTCGCTGGCACGCGGTCTGAAGCTGACCGATATCGTTTCCGGAGACGGCGCTCTCCTCTTGCGCGCGTTAGCCCGCGATGCCGAGCATACAGCACGCCGGATCGATCTCGATCTGGTACGCGAGGACGGCGTCATATGGCCGGCGACGCTGCTTGTCGTGCAGCGTTCGCAGCAGGCGGGTTTTGTGGCAGCCGTGCTCGAGCGCATTACGGAGCCCAACGCGGGTGGGCGCGGCCGCACGGCCGATGTCCGGTTTGCCCGCTTCTTCCAGTCAGCGCCGTTCGGCATCGCGACGGTCGGCGCGGATGGCCGAATCGTCAGTGCCAACGCGGCCTTCGCGCGGCTGCTGCTGGATGGTAAGGCCGGGCGTGGGGGCCGCGCCGTCGACGTTCTAACCCGCAACGTCGAGCCCGATCGGCGGGCGGAGGTGGAAGCCGCGCTCAACGATGCCCTGGCCGGGAAAGCCAATATCCAACCCCTCGAAATAACAGTCGGCGAGTCGCGCGAGCTCACGCGCCGCGTCTTCTTCAGCGCCCTGAGCCGCGGGTCGGCGGAGGAGGCGGCGGTGCTCTACGTCATCGATGCCACCGAGCTGAAGGCGCTGGAGATGCAGTTCGCCCAGAGCCAGAAGATGGAGGCGATCGGCAAGCTCGCGGGCGGCGTCGCGCACGACTTCAACAACGTGCTGACGGCCATCATCGGTTTCTCGGACCTGCTGCTCCAGACCCATCGCCCCGGCGATCCCGCTTATCGCAACATCATGAACATCAAGACGGCGGCAAACCGCGCGGGCGAGCTCGTGAGCCAGCTGCTCGCCTTCTCGCGCCGTCAAACCCTGCAGCCGGAGGTGCTCCAGATCGGCGAGCTGCTGACGGACACCTCCGTGATGCTCAATCGCCTCCTGGGCGAGAAGATCGAGCTGAAAATCCAGCCCGGGCGAGACCTGTGGTACGTCAAGGCCGACTACTCGCAGCTCCAGTCCGTCATCATCAATCTGGCCGTAAATGCGCGGGACGCCATGCCCGACGGCGGCCAGCTCATCATCCGAACAAGGAACGTTGCGGAGCGCGATTGCCAGAAGCTCGAGCCACAGAACCTGCCGGTCGGGGAATACGTCATGATCGAGGTCGAGGATACCGGCCACGGCATGACGCCCGAGGTGCGCGCCAAGATCTTCGAGCCGTTCTTCACCACGAAGAGCGTCGGCAAGGGAACCGGCCTGGGGCTCGCGACGGTCTACGGCATCGTCAAGCAGACGGGCGGGTACGTCTTCGTCGACAGCACGCCGGGCAAGGGTACGACGTTCCGCATTTTCCTGCCGCGCCATGTGGTCGATGCGGAGGATGAGGTCGAGGTCGCTGCAGGCCGGAACGGGCGTAAGGAGCGCCATCGCGATCTGACCGGCTCCGGCCGCGTTCTGCTGGTGGAGGATGAGGACGCGGTCCGCAACTTCGCCGCGGAGGCCTTGAAGCGGCAGGGCTACGAAGTGCTGCAAGCCTCAAGCGGGGCCGAGGCGATCGAAATGGTGCGCACTGCCGATCGCCCGGTGGACCTCGTCATCAGCGACGTGATCATGCCGGAAATGGACGGCCCCAGCATGGGCCGGCAGCTGCAGGAGATCAATCCAGATATTAAGATCATCTTCATGTCCGGCTATCCTGATGACGCCCTCAATAACAGCCTCGATCCCAACGTTCCCTTCGCCTTCCTGCAGAAGCCATTCACATTGGCTCAGCTCGCGGCGAAGGTGAAAGAGGAGCTGGCGAAATAGCCGGTGTTGCTAGCCTGGCAGCGGGACACGAGAGCGAGTTGCCCGTGACGATCCCTTGCGTCGGTTCCCGCGATCATAAGAAATCCACAATCTGTTCACCCTCGACAGCTGAGAACAAATCGGGTACATATCGTTAACCGATTGTCGACCTGCAACAGCTGCCATAGGGTGACGCGATGCAAACACCGCACCTCCGAGTCGTCGAGGGAGACACGATGGACAAGCAAAAAGCCCTCGAAGCTGCGCTGTCGCAGATCGAGAAAAATTTCGGCAAGGGCTCCGTCATGCGGCTTGGCTCGCATGACCGTTCGATCGATGTCGAAGCGATTCCCACAGGCTCGCTGGGCCTAGACATCGCGCTCGGAATCGGCGGCCTGCCCCGTGGTCGCGTCATCGAGATCTTCGGGCCTGAGTCCTCTGGCAAGACGACGCTGGCCCTTCACGTCGTTGCCGAAGCTCAGAAGCGTGGCGGGATCTGTGGCTTCATCGATGCCGAGCACGCGCTCGATCCGATTTATGCCCGGAAGCTCGGCGTAAACGTCGACGATCTGCTGGTGTCCCAGCCCGACACCGGGGAGCAGGCGCTCGAGATCGCCGACACGCTGGTCCGCTCCGGTGCCATCGATGTGCTGGTCGTGGACTCCGTGGCAGCCCTCACGCCGAAGGCCGAGCTTGAAGGCGAGATGGGCGAATCTCTGCCTGGCATGCAGGCCCGGCTCATGAGCCAGGCCTTGCGGAAGCTGACGGCCTCCATCTCCAAATCACGCTGCATGGTGATCTTCATCAACCAGATCCGGATGAAGATCGGCGTGATGTTTGGCAATCCGGAGACGACGCCAGGCGGAAATGCGCTCAAGTTCTACGCCTCCGTGCGGCTTGATATTCGCCGCATCGGTCAGATCAAGGAGCGCGAGGAGATCGTCGGTAACCAAACTCGCGTGAAAGTGGTCAAGAATAAAGTCGCGCCGCCCTTCAAGCAGGTCGAGTTCGACATCATGTATGGCGAGGGAATTTCCCGAACTGGTGAGATCGTCGACCTCGGCGTGAAGGCGGGGATCGTCGAGAAGTCAGGCGCCTGGTTCTCCTTCGAGGGCCAGCGCATCGGCCAAGGACGCGAGAACACGAAGGCGTTCCTCAAGGAGAACCCGGAGATCGCGGCGAGGATCGAGCAGGCGATTCGCCAGAATGCCGGGCTGATCGTGGATCGGATGTTGGCTCAACCCGACGATAACGAGGCCGCCGAGGCTCTGGAGGGGCCGGAGGAGGCCGCGCCGGTCGTCGGTCGAGGCCGTCGCTGACGGGAAGGGCTGCGCCGTTCGGCCGCTGATGCGGCGGTCATCCACGTTGGCCTGGTGCCCGGGACAGGCCAAGATGCCTCCTGGGCATTTTCAGTAGTGCGTTGCTTCGAGGGCGAACGGCTGACGTGTTCATCGACGCTCACATTTATTTCGGAGTGGCGCTGGCCGGGCTGGTCAGCTTCTTGAGCCCGTGCGTGCTGCCGCTTGTGCCTCCTTATCTCGGCTATCTCGGCGGCACGACCATCAGCATGGCGACCACTTCAGATATGAAGCTCGATGCCGACATCTGGCGTCGCGTCGTGCTGGGCTCGGTGGCTTTCGTGCTCGGCTTCACGACGGTGTTCGTTGGCCTTGGCGCGGGCGCCTCGGCGTTCGGGCAGCTTATCCAGACCTACAAGGGCGAGCTTTCGATCATCGCGGGGGCGGTGATCATCTTGTTCGGCCTGCATTTCCTCGGTATGCTGCGCATTCCGCTCCTCTATAAGGAGGCGCGCTATCACGGGGCTATGCCGGGGGCCGGATTGCTCGGTGCTTATGTCATCGGGCTGGCGTTTGCCTTCGGCTGGACGCCGTGCATCGGGCCGATTCTGGCAACGGTCCTCGCGCTTGCGGCCAATGAGGCGAGTCTCTCGAAGGGCGTGCAACTGCTGTTCGTCTACTCGCTCGGCCTCGGCGTCCCGTTCATTTTGGCTGCGGTCGCCATCCGCCCCTTCCTCTCGTTCATGCAGCAATTCCGCAGGCACCTGGGCGCGGTGGAGAAGGTGATGGGCGTGCTGCTCATCGTTACGGGCGTTATGTTTCTGAGCGGCACGATGAACTGGTTCGGCCAATGGATGATTGAAACATTCCCCGGGCTTGCTCAGATCGAGGAGCGTTTCACGCCTCAAAGCCTGCAGATGGACATCATGAAGCAGAGCCTGGAAAACTGAAGCCGCCGCACAAGCGAATTGCCCACGAACCATGGCCTTAATGCGCCTGCTGTCGCCAGGTGGCGGGATGGGGGAGGACACGGGAACAGGATGGCTGATCAAACAAAGCAAGCAGCGCCGATTGCCCTGACGATTGCTGGGTCTGACAGCTCCGGAGGCGCAGGCATCCAGGCCGACCTCAAGACGTTCACAGCTCTCGGCGTCTACGGCGCCTCGGTGCTGACGGCCTTGACGGCACAGAACACGCGCGGGGTCGACGAGGTCCTCCCAATCCCCCCAGCGTTCGTCAAAGCTCAGATCAACTCGGTGTTGTCCGACCTCGACGTCAAGGCGGCGAAAACCGGCATGCTGGCCAATGCCGAAGTGATTCTCGCGGTGGTCGAGGCGCTGGACGGCCATGCCGATATTCCGGTCGTCTGCGATCCCGTGATGGTGGCGACCAGCGGCGATGTTCTGCTGGAGCCAGATGCCATTGGCGCACTGAGGGAACGGCTGATCCCCCGCGCCTTGTTGCTCACGCCGAACATTCCGGAAGCGGCCCGGCTCCTGGAGTGTCCCGAAGCGACCGACCTTGAAGAGATGGCACGGCAGGCTGAAGCCCTAAGGGCACTCGGTTGCGGCGCCGTGCTGCTCAAAGGCGGTCACGGCAGCGGCGCCACAGCAACCGATATTCTGGCTTACGCTGGCGGTATCATTCGCCTCGAGGCGCCGCGTATCGAGACACCAAACACGCATGGCACCGGTTGCACGCTTTCGGCGGCGATCGCAGCGCTCCTGGCTACGGGAGAGCCCCTAGAGCAGGCGGTCCGGCGTGCAAAGGCATTCGTCTGGAGCGCGCTCGAAGCCGGCGCGCATCACCGGATCGGGCACGGCTCCGGACCAGTCGATCACCTTTTCGCCATACGCCGTCAGCCGCCGCCGGTCTGATCAGCGAGAAATTCCGTGCAACTGTAGTGTGGCTGATCGGCACCGGTTCCCCAGATTCTGTGCACCGACCAGTTGCTCCGGCGTTGGTCAAATGACAGACTTGCAAGCACAAATCGGCTCGGGGGGAGACCGATTTTGAGTTCCGGAGGCACTCCGGACGGTGTGGCGAGCTTCGGGGGGAGAGTCGAACTTCGTTCGGCTCTATCAAAGACCGGCCCGGTCCGATCCGGGCCGGTTTTTGTTGGTGAGCGCCGGGGCTCCCAGCCGGAAATCTCAATACTGCTCTGCCACCATAATCATCCCTCCACACGAGTGCGCAAGAGCGCGAGGAAGCGACGCTGAAATCGCTGTGCCAGCTCGCAAAGCGGTGGTGGAGGCTTCCCGAACTAAGCTAATCGTAGACCTAATCTTTCAAGTGGCTTGATCGCCTCGTCGCCCTCCCACGGAGCCCCAAATCATGCAGCCCGGTCTTCCAACTTACGATGACATCCTGGCGGCCGCCGAGCGGCTGGGAAAGCTTGCCGTGCGCACCCCGCTCATCGAGCATCCTGTGCTGAACGACAGGACCGGCGGCCGCGTGCTTCTCAAGCTCGAGACGCTGCAGAGGGTAGGGTCCTTCAAGTTCCGGGGGGCTTACAACGCCATATCCCAGATCGACCGGGCGAAATTTCCCGGCGGTGTCGTGGCCTGCTCGTCCGGCAACCACGCTCAGGGTGTCGCTGCGGCAGCCATGATCTGCGGCTTGAGCTCACTTATCGTCATGCCGCAGGACGCGCCCGAGATGAAGGTCGCGCGAACCAGGCGCTACGGTGCTGAGATCGTGACCTACAACCGGGAGACCGACGATCGGGACGCCATCGCCCAGCGCCTTTGCGCCGAACGCAACGCAGCTTTCATTCCGCCATTCGACCACCGTGACGTCATCGCCGGACAGGGGACGGTCGGCCTCGAGCTGATGGAGCAGGCTAGCGAAATGAACGCTACCCCTGATGCTGTCTTGGCTCCGTGCTCCGGCGGCGGTCTCATTTCTGGCATTGCCATCGCCGTGAAGCAGGCCAATCCGGCCACGGAGATCTACAGCGTTGAGCCTGAAGGCTTCGATGATTTGGCCCGGTCGCTCGCCAGCGGCCGCCGTGAACGGAACGAGAGGATGTCGGGCTCGATATGCGACGCCCTGTTGGCTCCGTCTCCCGGCGAGCTGCCGTTCGAAATTTGCAAAAGGACGCTCGCGGGCGGCGTGGCCGTCAGCGACGACGAGGTGCGCGATGCCGTCCGGTTCGCTTCCGAGGAGCTCAAGCTTGTTGTCGAGCCGGGCGGCGCAGTAGCGCTGGCAGCTGTCCTCTCAGGAAAAATCCCTGCCTTTGGCCGGACGGTCGCCTGCGTCCTTTCAGGTGGCAACGTCGATCCAGAGCTATTCGCCGAGCTTATCGGGGCCTAGATCTCGGAAGGGAGGGCCAAGACCTGGCCTCCAAAGCTGGACGCGTCGCTTCTATTCGCGGAACGCCACCACTTTTTGCGATTGTTGGCCTAGACCCTGGATGTGCAGGGTCATCACGTCCCCGGGCTTCAGAAAAACAGGCGGCTTCATGCCAAGGCCGACCCCAGGGGGCGTGCCGGTCGTCACAACGTCACCCGGCTCGAGGACCATGAACTGCGAGATGTAGTGGAGGAGGTACGGAATCGAGAAAATCATGGTCCGTGTGTTGCCGGTCTGCATGCGCTTCCCGTTCACGTCCAGCCACATGTCGAGGTTCTGAACGTCCTCAATCTCGTCCGGTGTGACGAGCCACGGGCCCAGCGGGCCGGATGTCTCGAAGCACTTGCCCTTCATCCACTGCCCGCCACGCTCCAGTTGGAAGTGGCGTTCGGACACGTCATTGCAGATGGTGTAGCCGGCGATGTACTTGAACGCGTCCTTCTCCTCGACGTACCGCGCCCGCGTGCCGATGACGAACGCGATCTCGACCTCCCAGTCGAGCTTCTGCGATCCCTTCGGCATGATCACGTCGTCGTACGGCCCGACGATGCAGTTGCCGAGCTTGTTGAAGAGCACCGGCTCGGTCGGGATGGGAGAACCCGTCTCCTTGGCGTGGTCCTCATAATTCAGGCCGACCGCGATGAAATTGGCCGGCCTTGCCACGGGCGGCCCGATCCGGACGCCGGGAGGAGCAGCAGGAAGCGATTTCAAGTCGAGCTGCCTGAGCTTGTCCAAGCTGGCGGGGCTGAGATTCGGGCCATCGTAATCCCGGACATGAGCGGATACATCCCGGATCGTTCCGTCAGCGTCGACGAGGCCCGGCTTTTCCGCACCCGGCGGACCAAAACGGACAAGCTTCATATATTTTGCTCCTGGACCGATCTTGTTGTGGTACGCGTTATCGGTAGGCCGATTAAGTCCGAGCGTAAAGAGGCGAGCGCCGCTGGCAATGGCGCGTGCGCCATTGCCACTGAATGGTTGCTTAGGGGTGGGGAGCGCTTCGGGAATCGGACATGCTGCTTGTTGCAGACCCAGCGCCGATCCATTTTTCTAATCGACCCTAGAGCAGGAGACTGCCTGTGAGAGTGTTCCTCGCCCTTCTGCCACTGGTCCTGCTGCCGGGCTTGGCGGCGGCTCAATCCGAAAATCCCATCGCTGACTGCAATCAGTTCGAAGACAGGGCGCGGCAGATCCGCGGCTGCACGGCTTACATTCGCACTGGCAAGGCGCTTGGTCCCAACTTGGCTGTGGCTTACACGAACCGGGGCATTGCCTATGCTTCGCAAGGCGACCTCAAACGGGCGCTTGCCGACTTCACGGAAGCGATCCGCCTCGCTCCCGATAGTCCGTTCCCGTACTACAATCGCGGCAACGCCTACTACGATCTTGGCGACTATAAGCGAGCTCTTGCCGACTACGATGCGGCGGTGGAGCGAGGGCCGGATATGGCTCTGGCTTACTACAACCGCGGCTTGGTGCATCAAAAGCTCGGTAATCGCGCCAAGAGCATTGAGGACTTTCAAAAGGCGCTCGCTCTCGATCCGCGTTCGCAGGCGGCCAGGGACCGGCTGCACAAGCTGGGTGTCCACTAATGCCGCAGGCCAACTTTGGCTGCTCGCTCTGATTGAGCTCGGAGGAGAGCCGGGTAGCAATCGTAGCTGCTGTCTGTGAGCAGATGGGTTAGGCCACGACGGTGCTTTGGGCCCGCTTTCTGAGCAGCAGCCAGCCAACGATCGCGATGTTGAGCACGTTCCAGAGTATGCCGTTGATGAAGGCGGCTTGGTAATTGCCGGTGAGATCATAGAGCGCGCCAGACAGCCAGCCCCCGAGCGCCATGCCAATAAGAGTTGCCATCAGAACGACGCCGACCCGCGTTCCAGCCTCTTCGGGGGCAAAGTACTCGCGCACGACGATGGCATAGCTCGGCACGATGCCGCCTTGGAAGAGGCCGAACAGCGCGGAGATCACATAAAGTGACGGCAAGCTGGTGAACGGCAGATAGAGGAACAGCGCGATCGCCTGCAGCGTCGAGCCGAGCAGAAGCGTTGCAAGGCCACCGATCCGATCCACGATCCAACCTGAAATGAGGCGGCTTATGATGCCGAAGCCGAGCATCAGGGAGAGCATCTCGGCGCCACGCGCTGCGCCATAGCCGAGGTCGCCGCAGTACGCGACGATGTGCACCTGTGGCATGGACATGGCCACGCAGCACGAGACGCCAGCTACCACCAGCAGACCCAGCAGCACGTTGGGCGAGATCCCAAGCCTGGCTTGAGAGCCTGCAGCCACAAGCTCCGCCTCTGAAATCTGCTGATGCGGCGAGGGACGGCGCAGCGTGATCAAAGCAAGCGGCAAGAGCGTCATCAGGCAGAATAGGCCGAGGCCGAAAAAGGTCTCGCGCCAGCCATAGGTCGCCGCGAAGTGATGAATGAGCGGCGGCCAGACCGTGCCGGCCAGATAATTGCCGCTCGCGCAAATCGCCACCGCGAAACCTCGATGGCGCGTGAACCAGTGCGAGATGTCGGCCAAGAGCGGTCCAAAAGTCCCCGAGCTACCGATGCCGATGAGCAGCCCGTGGATGATCGCGAACTGCAGAATGCTGTCTGCTCGGCTGGTGAGAACGTAGCCGAGGCCGAGGAGGATAGCTGCGCCAACGACTGGAAGGATAACGCCGTATCGGTCGGCGAGGCGCCCCATGAAGATTCCGCCCCCAGCAAAGGCCAAGAGGGTGATGGTGTAGGGCAGAGACGCGCCCGCACGAGCGACGCCGAATTCCGCCTCGACGGCAGGCAGAACAACGACGACCGCCCACATGCCGATGTTACCGACGGTACCGATCAGCACCGATGCAGCGAGGCGCAGCCAGGCGTAGGTCGACTCGACCTCGCTGGGGCGGGTGACGACCTCCCCGTGACGGATGCTCATGGCACTCGCTCCCGGTTGTCCCGCTCGGGTGGTGGACCGATCAGGCTAGCGGCGTATCCAAGCTCGGAATTGAACAGCCCTAGCCAGCTGTCTGTCAGCCTCGAGAGGTGAACGTGGAAAGGGCGGTTTTCGGCGCGTTCGACGGTCGCCCGAACCAAGAAAGCATCCCCGCAGGAATAGTTCGGGCACGATCGACTGTGCAAATCACCCTGTGCGCCTCAGCGGCTGTCGAGGCGCCCTGGCCGAGGGCACCTCGACCCAAGAGACGACTCTAGGCCGCCGCCTTCTTCCGGTTTCGCTCGAGCCAGCTGTCGACCAAGGCCACCGTACGATCCAGGGCCTCGGACTTCATCCCCTTCTGGGCAGCGATGATCTGAACGAGACGATCAACGCGCTCGATGTATGGGGCGCCGGCAGCCAGCGCGCGGGCGGCCGACGATGGGCTCAGGAGCGACAGGGCGGCGTTGGCGTATTTCTCGAACGGAACCATGTCGCTTTCACTGGCGCCGAGCTTCAAGCAGAGTTCGACGACCCAGTTGTAGACCGCGCGCGATTCGTCGAGGTTCGAGTGAACGGCTTCCTTGATCGGCCGCACGGTATCCTCGAGCACGCAGCGGTAGTTCCCGGCGATCAGCATCGCCCATTTGGCGAGCGGCACGTAAACGGAATTATGCACCTTGAGCTTGACGGGGAGTTCGACTTTGGCGCCGTCGATCTCGAAACGTGAAGCCTCGATGTCCGCCTCGAGCTTCCGCAGGATGTCCGTATGCTCTTCCGACTCGAAGCGGGCCGCCTTGAAGTTCGTCGGCAGCCGGACTTGCAGCACGTTGACCTTTTCCTCAGGCGGACGGAAGGCCTGCGGGTCCGGGCTGCAGAGGGTCATCAAGGCAGGGTCGAGATTGTCCCAAACCGACGGATCAGTGTAGGCGCTCCGGCAGGCTTCGACGTCGAGCCCTGGCAGCCGCTTCAAGTAAGTGAGCGGCGGCATGTTCATGATCGACATGCAGGGGATCCGGGCCTTCGCGATTCGGTCGAGCAGGTCGCGAACGCTCGGCGAGCGGTACTGTGGCTCCTGCATGGCGAGCGCCACGAGATCGTATCCGCTCGGATCGATGGCGTCGGGTCCGTCGGCCGACAATTTTCCGGGGAGATCCCGAGATCTCACCTCCACGAGGCCTTCCCGGCCTTTAGCCGGCATGCGGACGATCGTGCCCTCTGCGTTGATGAGCTGTACCTCAGCTGGAAGGCAGACCAGCTTGGCATTATGACCGGCCAGCAGCAGCTTGGTCGCTAGCAGTGATCCGTAAGAAGCACCAAGGATCAAGACATTGTAGGGCGTGCTCATCTGAAGGGCCCTCCGCTCCCGATTGGTTGGTTTTGCCAGGGGGCGGGAAGCCCGCCCCAAATCCGTGGGCATGCTAGAGAGTTAACGCCCGTGACGCAATCCGTGGCTCAATCGACAGGCGCTACTGCACGTTCCGCATACCTGATCATCACTACAAATGCTGCATTCGCGCTCGACGGTTTGATCCGTCCGGCTTACCGTTGTTCTTGTCTTAAGTTGTCTGCAGCGGCTGGGGGAGTCTCTGCAGGCAGCCATCCGCTAGGTCCTCGACGCTGCCGATGCCTCTTCTCCTTGTCCTTGCGCTGGGGGTCTTCGCTGGAGCGCTGTCGATGCGCGTGATCGACCCCGTGGTGCCGGAGGTTGCTCGCGATCTGGACACGACGACTTCGACGGTCGCGCTGCTCGCATCGGCCTTCTCATTCCCTTACGCCTTTAGCCAGCCGCTGCTGGGGCCGCTGGCGGACTCGATGGGCAAGGCGCGCATCATCAAGATTTTTCTCGGCGTGCTTACCGTCGCAATGCTCATCTCCGCGCTTGCCCCGTCCATAGAGGCGCTGTTTGTTGCGCGCGTAGTGGCGGGCATCGCGGCCGGCGGTGTTATCCCCGTCGCCTTCGCGATTGTTGGTGACCGGTTCGATTTGGCCGACCGCCACCTCGCCCTTTCACGGATCATTCTGGCTGCGGTGACGGGGCAGCTCACGAGCTCCATCGGGGCTGGGTTCATCGCAGCAGTTTTCGGGTGGCGTGTTGCTCTCGCGATCACGGGCTTGGTTGCGCTGGCGACGCTCGTTGCGAGCATTCTCTACCTTTCACCTCGGCCAAAGGTGGAGCGGCCGCAATTCACCTTGAGCGGCCTGAGATCGGCATACGCGACGATCTTCGCTGATCCGCGGGCGTACGTTTGCTATGGCGCGGTCGCCACCGAAGGGCTCATTGTCTACGGCATGGCGCCGTATGTCGCGACGTTGTTGGAGGCCAAGGGACTTGGCGGCATTCGCGAGGCAGGCATCGTCATCGCCGGCATCGGGATCGGCGGTGTCATCTACGCTGCCCTGGTTCGTATCCTGCTGAAATGGCTCGGCGGCAAATTCAACATTATGCGCGGAGGCGGCGTGATTGCTGCCTCGGGATTCTGCCTCATTTCACTGCAGCCGATCTGGCCACTGCAGTTTGCCGGGTTCGTCCTCGTCGGGCTCGGCTTCTTCATGATCCATAACGTGCTGCAGGTGCAGGCGACGGAGCTGGCCCCAAATGCTCGAGGCTCGGCAATAGCTCTGCACTCGTTTTTCTTCTTCCTGGGGCAAGCAGCGGGGCCGGTAGCCTATGGCACAGGGTTCTCGACTCTGGGCGTTCTGATGACTGTGCTTTTGGCCGCCGCAATCATGCTGACCATGGGCTTCACCTCCGCAGGCGCACTGCAGCGGCTGGAAGCCCGCCTGCCAGTCCGTGATTCGTAAGCCGAATTCTTATTACATGCAGAAACACGGGTCGCCGCCTGCACCCTGAAGCGTTGCCTGCGTAGCGAATTATTGAACCCAAATTGAATCGACAGAGCTGCAGTTTGTCAGCGTGTACCAGTGCTCTAGCGCGCCGATTGAGGTCCACCTGACCTGAAACTATCAACCAAGGCGATGGCACTCATATTGAGAAGACCACGGACGGTAATCGAAGGCGTCACGATGTGAACGGCTTTCTCCGCTCCGAGAAGTATCGGGCCGAGAACCACAGCTCCGGACACCACCTTCAGCATGTTGAAGGCGATATTGGCTGCGTCGAGACATGGCATAATCAGCAAGTTCGCCGAGCCGGTGAGACGCGAATTCGGGAAAATCTCCTCGCGAATAAATGGCGAAAGCGCCGCATCGGCATGCATTTCGCCTTCCACCTCGAGATCCGGTGCCCGTTCGTTCAGGATTGCGAGCACTTCTCGCATTTTCAGCGCCGAGGAGGTGTCCTCCGAACCGAAATTGGAGTGCGAGAGGAGCGCTACCTTGGGATTGATGCCGAAACGGCGCACTTCCTCCGCTGCGAGTAGCGTTATTTCAGCCAAATGCTGCGGATCCGGATCATAATTGACGTAGGTGTCGGCCATGAACAGCGGACCGGATGGCAGGATAATGCCAGAAAGCGCCGCTAGTCCGCGCACATCCTTTCTCTTGCCGATGACCTGTGACACATGCCGAAGCTGGGTCTGATAGCGCCCCACGGCGCCGCAGATCATCGCGTCGGCATCGCCGCGCCTCAACAGCAGGCCAGCAATAACCGTTGATCCCGCCCGTACGACACGGCGGGCATGGCTTGGAGAAATGCCCCGGCGCTCGACGAGGCGATGATATTCCTCGGTCATCACCTCGACCCGAGGGTCAGTCTCCTGATCGAAAATGTCGAAATCGACCTCGGGCCGCATCCTCAGCCCCAGATGCGGCAGCATGCGAAGGATATTTTCCCGCCGGCCGACGAGGATGGGGCGCGCTATCCCTTCCGCAATCACTTGATAGGCGGCCTGAAGGACGTAGGGGTGCTCGCCCTCGGCAAACACAATGCGCCGCGGCGACTCGCGATGCGCCAGCTTCGCGGCCTCCATGATCGGCCGCATGACGAAGCCGGATTGATAAATAAAGCTCGAGAGTCGCTCCTTGTACGCTTCGAAATCCTCAATCGGCCGCGTGGCAACGCCGGTCTCCATCGCCGCTTTGGCCACCGCTGGCGCAATCTCAGTCATGAGCCGCGGATCGAACGGCTTCGGAAGAATGTAATCCGGCCCGAACACGAACGTGTCCGCTCGATAGGCTGAGAGAACGATATCGGAAGCCTCGGCCTCGACGATTCTGGCCAGGGCCAAGACGGCCGCCTTCTTCATCTCCTCGTTGATCCTCGTCGCTCCGACGTCGAGCGCGCCGCGGAAGATGAAGGGGAAGCAGAGGACGTTGTTGACCTGATTGGGATAGTCGGTGCGGCCGGAAGCGATGATGGCGTCAGGCCGGACCTCTTTCACGTCCTCCGGCATGATCTCCGGCACCGGGTTGGCGAGCGCGAAGACCAGCGGCCGCGGCGCCATCGTGGCCACCATCTCCTTTGTGACAATGCCGCCCGCCGACAACCCGAGGAAGATGTCGGCGCCGGGCATAAGCTCCGCCAGAGTGCGCGCCTTCGTATCCTGAGCGAAAGGCTCCTTGTAAGGATCCATCAGCTCTTTGCGGCCTTTGTAGATGCAGCCTGCGATGTCGGCCACGTAGATGTTCTCGCGCCGCATCCCGAGCGAGATAAGCAGGTTGAGGCAGGCGATGGCTGCTGCACCGGCGCCGGAGCAGACCAGCTTGACCTCGCTGATGTCTTTCCCGACGAGCTTGAGGCCGTTGAGGATGCCTGCAGCCACCACGATCGCCGTGCCGTGCTGGTCGTCGTGGAAGACAGGAATCTTCATGCGCTCCTTGAGCCGCCGCTCGATCTCAAAGCACTCGGGCGCCTTGATGTCCTCGAGGTTTATGCCGCCGAACGTCGGCTCCAGCCGCGCAACGGCCTCCACGAATGCATCGACGTCCGTCTCGGCGATCTCGATGTCGAAAACATCGATGCCGGCGAATTTCTTGAACAGGACCGCCTTGCCTTCCATCACCGGTTTCGAGGCGAGCGGCCCGACATTGCCGAGGCCGAGGACTGCGGTGCCATTCGTGATGACGCCGACGAGATTGCCCCGCGCGGTAAGGCGCGAAGCCATGGCTGGATCTTCGAGGATCGCGCTGCAGGCGTGCGCGACGCCGGGGGAATAGGCGAGCGCCAGGTCGCGCTGGTTCGCGAGAGGCTTGGTCGGCTGGATCGTGATTTTCCCGGGAGGATCGGACTCGTGGTAGTCGAGCGCACTTTTTCGGAAGGCGGCTTCGATGCTTTTCTGATCGGCTCGTGATCGCTCTGGTGCGTGCATCGTTCTTACCGTGTGCACGGAGCTGTCGGGGTCAGCTCCAGGCGTTATTCGAAGCGTCATCAATTCTCTGACATGCCGAGCAAGCGATTGCAAAGCCGTATGTAAAGCAGCGGCCTATAGCGTTCGCGCTAAGAGCTGCGCCAACGCAGTGAGATCAAACGACACCTTCGTTGCGCAGCGCGGCAATGTCGTCAGGTGAAAGGTCGAGGAGGCGCGACAGCACCTCTTCGGTGTTTTCTCCCAGCAGGGGCGGCGCTTTGCTGGCAGTCGTGTCGTGGGAGGCCATCCGGACCGGATTAGCGGTGACAGGCAGCGGCCCCGCCTTTTCGTGCTCCAGAACGCGCCGCATGCCGCGGGCCTGAACCTGAGGATCGGCGAACACCTGATCAATAGTGTTGATGGGCCCGCAAGGCACCGCCTGCGACTCGAGCAGACTCACCCATTCCGCCGTCGTACGTTGCCGAATGGCCTCCGCGATCTTCGGAATCAATGTGTCGCGGTTGAGGATGCGGGCGGAATTGGTGCGGTAGCGTTCGTCGTCCGCAAGGCCTTCGAGACCGGCCACTGCGCAGAACCGCTGGAATTGACCATCATTGCCGATGGCCAGGATGATGTGCCCGTCCGCCGTGCGGAATGCCTGATACGGCACGACCGTCGGATGCGCATTGCCCATCCGTTGCGGAACGATGCCCGAGACGAGATACGTCGAGGCCTGATTGATCAAAGATGCGACGGTGCTATCGAGCAGGGCGACGTCAATGTACTCGCCTTCGCCGGTGCGCTCGCGTTTGAGAAGCGCGGTCAGGATCGCGGATAAGGCGAACATCCCTGCCATTTGATCTGAGATAGCCACGCCAACCTTCACCGGGCCTCCCCCAGGCACGTCATCGGGCTCGCCCGTGATGCTCATCAGCCCACCCATGGCTTGGACGAGGAAATCGTAGCCGGCTCGTGGCGCGTAGGGACCGGTCTGGCCGAAGCCGGTGATCGAGCAATAGATGATCCCAGGATTGATCTGCTTCAGGCTCTGGTAATCGAGACCATATTTGGCGAGCCCGCCGACCTTGAAGTTCTCGATCACAACGTCCGACTTGGCGGCAAGCTTGCGGATGAGCTCCTGCCCCTTGGGATGCGTGATGTCCACCGTCACCGACTGCTTGCCGCGATTGCAGCAGGCGAAGTACGCCGAGATGCCTGGGTCGTTTTCGGTCGGCTCCACGGCGAAGGGTGGGCCCCAGGCGCGAGTGTCATCGCCACTCCGTGGACGTTCGATCTTGATCACCTCGGCACCCATGTCGGCCAGGAACTGCGTGGCCAACGGGCCGGCGAGAACCCTCGACAGGTCAAGCACGCGGATATGGGAAAGCGGAGCAGCCATTGAGACTTTTCCCGGCAGTGAACTGTGCGCTAACGGTTAGCACGAAAGGACCCAGCAGGCGTTATGCCTGCTGGAGAGGAGACACACTTCCCAGGGATTGCAGCCGGAATGAATGAGCAGCTACGCCGCACCTCGGCGACGGAGGAGTTCGCCGGAGCCGGCGATCCTGGTGCGCTTGAAGCGCTTTTCGGAGCCAGGCGCGGTTTCGCTTCCGCATTGTCGCCTGCCGAGGCGGCGCTGGTGCAGGCCTACCGCGACCGCGGATTCTTGAGAAGCCGCCTCGATCCGCTGGGGCTCGCGCCGATTCCGACCGTTCCGGAGCTCGATCCCGCCCGTTATGGGCTCGATCCGGCCAAAGCGCGCTCACTCGTCAAGGAGCTTGAGCGCGTCTACTGCGGATCGATCGGATGGGAGTTCGGGCACATCCACGACACGGCCAAGCGGCAGTGGCTCGAATTGCAAGCCGAGCAGGGCGCATTGCCAGGCACTGCGGAACGCCAATGGATGCTGGCGCTGCTCACGCGGGCGCATACGTTCGAGCGCGTACTGGCGCAGAGGCTCCCGACCGCGCGACTCTTCGGTCTCGGCGGCGCAGAAAGCTTCATTGCCTTGATCGAGGTGCTCCTGACCGAGAGCGTGCCGCTGGGCCTCGAGGAGGTGGTCATCGGCGGCATGCATCGCGGGCGGTTCAATCTGCTCGCCAACGTGTGCGGCAAGCCGCTCGGCGCGCTGCTGGCCGAAATTCAAGGTAAGCCCCCAGTGCCCGAAGGGCTTGGAGTGTCGTCAGACGTTCCCTACCACCTCGGCTATTCCGGAGAGCGGGAGATTACCGGCCGCAACATCCGCTTTTCCGTTTCTCCGCATCCCTCGCACCTACAACTCGTGCCTATTATCAGCCAGGGCCGGGCGCGAGCCAAGCAGCGGGCGCGCGGTGTACCGGAAGGGCAGCGCGCCGTGCTGCCGCTCTTGTTGCACACGGATGCGAGCTTCGCAGGGCAGGGGCTCGTGGCCGAAATGTTCCAGCTTTCGCGGTTGGCGCCCTACGATCTCGGCGGCACGATCCATGTCGTCATCAACAATCAGATCGGCTTCACGACGCTGCCGGAGGAAGGGCGTTCCGCGCGGCATCCGACGGACATTGCGAAGCTGGTCGAGGCACCGGTCCTCCATGTGAACGGTGATGATCCGGATGCCGTCTATCAGGTCGCCGTCGTCGCCGCGCGCTGGCGCGCCGCTTTCGCGAGCGACATCGTCATCGACCTCGTGAGCTATCGCCGCCCTGGCCACAATGAATTCGACGAGCCGCGGTTCACGCAGCCCTTGATGTAC
>QGVC01000321.1 GCA_003242645.1 Pseudomonadota bacterium | reverse complement strand
GAAGAAAGAGTGAAGGAGGCCGCTGAGAACGGGCACTCCATTCAACTGGAGGGATCTCACTCCAGTTGCGATGCTGGCGCTCGACCAGTTCATTCTCTGGGTCCCGGCTGATGCTCCGTATAATACGGCGAAAGAGTATATCGACGCCGTCGCTGCCGCTCCGGACAGGCAATTCAAGATGGGCGGCACCGGGTCCAAGCAGGAAGATCAGATCATCACGGTTGCGATTGAGCGGGAAACGAACGGCAAGAAGTTCACTTATGTTCCGTTCCAAGGCGGCGGTGCCGTCGCCGTGCAGCTCGTCGGCAAGCATGTCGATTCAACGGTCAACAATCCGATCGAGGCTGCCCAACACTGGAAGTCGGGCGCTCTGAAACCGCTTTGCATCTTCGATAGCAATCGCTCCACCTATGAAGACAAGGTGACGAGCACGATGGCATGGAGCGATATCCCGACCTGCACCGAGTCAGGCCTCCCCGTCGTATACCAGATGCTGCGCGGCATCTTCATGCCGAGCGGGGTGACTGACGAGCAGGTGAAGTTTTACGTCGATCTGTTCGAGAAGGTGCGGGCAACGGACGATTGGAAGACCTTCATGGAGAATGGCGCTTTCAATCAGACGTTCATGACTGGCGATGAATTCGTCAAGTGGTTGGAGGAAGCCGAAAAGACTCATTACGAGCTGATGAAGGAAGCCGGCTTCCTCGCGGCAGGGAAATAGGCTGTCGGGGGTAGACCGGGTAGCTCCGGTCTACCTTTCCTGCTCGAGCTCTTCAGGTGCGCACCTCGCCCGTTTCGCCAGTGCTCGAGTTGGAGTTCCGCGTCTCCTTTGCAAGCCGAGGAGGCGGGGCCCTAGGACACACTTTGAAGCGCGCTTAAGGGATGCGAAATGCATAGCGACGACAGCTCTTCTCACGATGAACCAAGCCTCGTATCGAATAGGACGATGGACATCGTCGTCGCCCTGCTGCTGCTGCTCGTTTGCGCAATCGTCATTTATGACAGCACGCGGCTTGGCTACGAGTGGCGGGAGAACGAGGGGCCAGCTTCAGGCTATTTCCCGTTCTACATCGCGATCATCCTGGCATTTGCCAGTCTGGTGAACTTGCTGCGAGCCTTGTTCTCTCGTGGGGGTGACGGCAGTGACTCTTTCGTCTCGAAGCCGGCCTTCATGAGGGTGCTTGCGGTCCTCATCCCCTCCTTCGGTTTCGTGGCGGTGGTTCAGTTTTTGGGAATCTACGTTGCCTCCGCAATCTTCATCATCGGGTTTATGCTCATACTGGGACGCGAGTCCATTGGCAGAGCGCTTATCGTTGGGACTTTCATCCCGGTAGCCCTGTTCTTTCTTTTCGAGGTCTGGTTCCTGGTGCCACTGCCGAAGGGCCCGGTCGAAGCCCTCATTGGATACTGACGCGCTGATTTAGCCCTGAGTTCGCGAGGTTTATGAGCGCAGCCTTGGACGACACTTGCTGCGCCTCTCGTCGAACTCAGGGCATTGTCATATGCTTGTAGTAGCTCATTTGTTTTGCAGTAGCGCTGCACTCATCGGCTCGTTCGGAATTGGCCCTGCTTCAGCGCTCGCCGTGTAGCGGGGTCGGAAGACTAGAATCGGAAATCGCATCCTTTCTCGATCCAAAAGACTGACTTCCGCGATCGGACACGGCGCCACAACCAGCTAGGTTAGCGGGTGGTCGCGCGGCTAGCGCATGACCCTTGAGGGGGAATTTGACGGCAAGTCAGTCAGTGGCCGATCCGGCAATTGGCTGCACCTGCTCAGGATCGGCAAACTGGCCCTATGCAGTGACCTGGGGGCGACGCGGCGGGACGCTCCGCAATGCCAAAGCGTTCCCGCCGCGCATCAGACTAAGCGTGCCCAACGCTGCGGCCCGACCGGCGGACAATCAACCAGCCGGTCGCCAGTACGGCAAGCGCGCCAATCACTTCGAAGCCGCGGGTAACGAGCTTTGGCGTAGCCTGTAGCGATTGTGCGATCTGATTGATGACGGGGCTGAGAACTGGCTCGGTCGCGATCAATTCTCCTGCTATCCAGCCGAGCAGCGCTGCGCCGGCCCAGACGAGAATGGGAAAGCGGGTCAACAGCGTCATGATCAGCGTCGATCCGGCAACTACCAGAGGAATGCTGAGCGCCAAACCGAAGATGATCAGGTATGTATTGCCTCCCGCTGCGGCTGCAATTGCCAGCATGTTATCGAGGCTCATGACGAGATCAGCTATGGCAACAATTCGTACGGCCTCGAAAAGACTGCTGCCGCTCCTCACGCCGTCCTCGTGACCTTCCTCAGAGGTCAGCAACTTGATAGCGATCCAGAAAAGGAGGATGCCGCCGACCAGCTTCAACCATTGCACCTCCAGCATGTACTGAATGATGACGGTGAAAAAGATGCGGAGGAGAACGGCAACTCCGGCGCCCAGAATGATTCCGAGCATCCGCTGCTTCGGCGGAAGGGATCGGCATGCAAGTGCGATGACAACGGCATTGTCACCGGCGAGCACAATGTCGATGCCGATAATTCGTAAGATGTTGATGATGGTCGTGGTGTCGAGACCTGATAGGCCCTCAAAGTAGCTTGCGAGTTGATCACTGAGCGCGGCTGCTGCAACTAGCAATTCCATCCCACTCTCCTAGTCGGCGCGATCCTCCTCACGCCAGTTCTTGAAGAAACGCGCTGGCTTTGATGCTTCGCGTGCGATCGGGGAGCGCAGCCTCTCTCAGCACGCTAACGGTGCGATTGTCGAGCGGAATGCGCGAGACACCTGCCCTGTTTTTGATGGACTTGGCAACGTTTTCCCCCGTCGCAACAGTGGATGCAAGACACACTCTTGCATGCTCGACATCAACGTGCAATTGGCATATTGTATTTGGTATGCCAGCCATGCGAGTTGATGAACCCAGCATGGGCTCGCGACGGGCATGAGGGGCAGCCGCCATACGATGCTGCAGTTCGGGCAGTGTTGAGCGAAGTAAGGGAACAATAAAATCGGCCATCCGTCGACTGAGTCAGGCCGGGGCTGCGGAGGAGCGCTCGATGAACCTGCACGAGTTCCAGGCCAAGGAGCTTCTCGCACAATTCGGTGTTCCCGTGCCGCGTGGCCGAATTGCTGGCAGCGGAGCGGAAGCCAGCGCGGTCGCGCGTCGCCTCGGCTTTCGGCGATGTGTGGTGAAGGCTCAGATCCACGCAGGTGACCGCGCCGCCAACGGAGGTATTCGGCACGCGGCCAACCCCGATGACGTTGGAAGATTGGCATCCGAGCTTCTCGCTCGGCCGCTCGTGACCTCTCAGACGGGCCTTACAGGCCAGAATGTCCGCTGGGTTTATATCGAGGAGGAGGTCGCGTTCGAACGTAGCCTTTACTGCGCTGTCGTGATCGACAGAACGTCCGGCGGGTTGCTGCTCATTGTCCGCGATCGCGACGAGTCCGACGCCGGCGAGGCAATCCTTGCAAATACGGGCACAGCAATTCCGCTCGAGCTCTCCGGTCGGAACGTGCGCGGCGATTACAGGCGCGCTGCCGGCGCGTTCGGCCTCGATCCGCAATTTGAATCCTTATTAGCAACGCGGCTCGCACAGCTCGCCGAGGCTGCTGTCGCGCTCGATGCCCTCTTGCTTGAGATAAGCCCTCTGGCTCTTACGCGCGACGGCGATTTTGTTGCGCTCGATGCGAAGGTGATCGTCGACGACAATGCACTTTTCCGCCATCCCGATTTCGTTGCCCTGCAGGAGGTCGGCGAGGCGGGCGATGCAGATCTCACGGAGCTGGCAGCGCAACGGCACCAAATCAACTACATGCGGCTCGACGGCGATATCGGCGTGGTCGTCAATGGTGCCGGGCTTGCTTTGGCGACGTTGGACCTTCTTCACGATGCGGGCGGCCGCCCGGCGAATTTCATGGATATCCGCACGACCGCAACGAGCCTCGACATCGCATATGCGTTCGAATTGATCGCCACAAACCCACGAGTTCGCGCTGTTCTCGTAAATGTTCATGGCGGCGGGATGCAGCGGTGCGATACCATCGTCGACGGCATCGGAATTGCGGTACGCAGGAAGGGGTGCAACGCTCCCATCGTGATGCGCCTCGCTGGCAACAATGCCGAATTCGCAGCCGGGCGCATTAGAAGCTACGGCATTCCCGCCGTTGAGAAGGCCGACATGTGGGACGCAGCCTGCACGGCTGTGCAG
>QGVC01000320.1 GCA_003242645.1 Pseudomonadota bacterium | reverse complement strand
AACGAGGCTTTCCTTCCCCTCGCCACCGGGCAGCACGTCGGCCGCAGCGACCATGGCGAGCGTCAGTGGCCCGCGTCCCCTGGGACTGAGCGATTCTAGCGACGAGAGGATCTGCTCGGGGTTGAGCGGTTGCAGGGCGACGGCCTGCTCGACGTCAGAGCAATCGCCCCGCCGGCGATGCCCAAACAGAACCAGGCCAACTTCCGTGGTGCGATCCAGCGCCGGGAGGATCTGGCGCAATCCTTGCCTCGCCAGGGTGAACTTCGCCTCGGAGCTGCCCGGGATCTTCCCCCACATCGACCCGGAGCCGTCGAGGATGATCTGGATGCGGGCAGGCGACTGAGCCGCAAGCGGGTTCGCGGCCGAGATTGCAACCGCAACCCACAGAACCGGCAGCAGAATGGCCTTTCCCAACGGGCCCCAGATCCGATTGAGGCGAGCCAATGAATGTCGAATCGCTACGCTGCTCATGTCTCGCTGGCCTCCGGTCGCCGGATTGTACCGCAATACGAATTGCGATAGCGAGTTCCCGATCGGATTTGGCAACGAGGATTCCGAAGTGTCCTCTTTCATCGACTTCTTGCTGACACGCCGCTCGGCGAAGCCTGCCCTCCTTGGCGAGCCCGGCCCCAGCCCGGAAGAGCTGAACAAGATCCTCACGGCCGCCGCCAGGGTGCCGGACCACAAGAAGCTGGCGCCGTGGCGGTTCATCGTGTTCGAGGGCGAGGCCCGCGCGAAATTCGGCGAGATCTTGGCCGAAGCCTGCGCGGCAGAGGAGAAGCCCGAGCCCTCGCCGGCCCGCCTCGAAACGGAGCGCGCCCGGCTCACCCGTGCCCCGGTGGTCGTTGCTGTGATCTCCCGCGCGGCCGACAGGCCCGGCGTGCCGGAATGGGAGCAGATCCTTTCCACCGGCGCCTCGTGCTTCAATTTGTGCCTCGCCGCCAATGCGCTCGGCTACGGCACCTCATGGATTACGGAGTGGTATTCCTATAGCCCAAGAGTAAGAGAAGCGCTGGGGCTGGCCGACAATGAGCGCATAGCGGGTTTCATCTACATCGGCACCCAGCGCGAGAAGCAGCCCGACCGGGAGCGCCCTGCGCTCTCCGAAATCGTTTCACGGTGGCAGGGCTGATGCCAGCCTACCCTGCTCGCCTCCTCCATTCAGGGCAAGAGGCGAAGCGGTGCGGATTCAGCTAAGCTACCTTTTACCCTGCGAAGGAGACCCACGTGTTCTACGAAACGGCAGACAATAAGCACGGTTTAAAGCGCGATCCCTGGAAGGCGCTCGTGGTGCCGCGGCCCATCGGCTGGATCTCCTCGATCAGCAAGGACGGCGTGTGCAACCTCGCGCCCTACAGCTTCTTCAATGCGGTGAGCAGCCGTCCGCATTACGTGGTGTTCGGCTCCGGCGGCCGGAAGGACAGTGTGCGGAATATCGAGGAGACGGGCGAGTTCGTTTGTTCTCTCGCAACCTGGGATCTGCGCTATCACATGAACACGACCTCCGCCGAGGTGCCGCAGGGCGTGGACGAGTTCCAGCTCGCCGGCCTGACGGCTGCCCCTTCGCGGCTCGTCCGTCCACCGCGCGTTAAGGAGAGCCCCGTCGCGCTCGAGTGCAAATATTGGAAGACGATCGAGCTGCCCCATGAGGACGGCAGCGGCTCCGGCCATTTCGTGGTTTTCGGCCGCGTGGTCGGCATCTACATCGACGATCGCTTCATCAAGGACGGCCTCGTCGACACCGCCGCCATGCGCCCCATCGCGCGGCTTGGCTACATGGATTACTCGGTGGTGACGCCGGAAACGCTGTTCACGATCTTCCGGCCGAAGGTGGATGAGGAGGGCAATGTCATCGACGTGCCGAGGGCGGCGGAGTGAGAGAGTAACGATTGTTCCGTTGACCAACAAGTTGCCTCTCCAGCACCAACAGGTATCCTTTCATCGATTCTGCAACTCAATCCTTTGTTGAACGAATGGGCGAACGACTGCCAGTTACACCCGCCTTAGTTAGATGGGCGCGCGAACGAGCTGGCTTCAACTTGGAAGAAGCGGCCCGCCGATTTCCCAAAATCCAGGAATGGGAAAATGGAGTTGTTGCGCCAACGTATGCTCAACTCGAAGCCTTGGCTGCAGCTTTCAAGGTTCCAGTGGCAGTTTTCTTTTTCCCCGAGCCACCAAAGGTGCCACGCATCGAGGAGACATTTCGGACGCTCCCCGAAGTGGCATTTGACCTTCTCCCCCCCGTATAATGCTTTTGCTGCGCAAAGCGAAAGCTTTGCAGTTGGCGCTTTCCGAGCTCAATGATGGAACCAATCACGCCGACCGTCTTATTACGCAAGACCTGCGCTTTCACCCGACAGTTAAGATAGAGGCAATGGCCACCCAAGTTCGTAGTTACCTCGGTGTCTCCGTAGAACAGCAAACAAGCTGGACAACAACCGAAGCTGCATTCGAGGCTTGGCGTCAAAAATTTGTTGAGGTTGGGATACATGTGTTTAAAGATCAGTTTAGAATGGACGGCTTTGCCGGATTTTGCCTTACGGATGAAGAATTTCCCATCATATATGTTAACAACACATCAGCGAAGGCTCGGCAAATTTTCACTCTCTTTCACGAACTAGCTCATCTTTTGTTCCACACAAGTGGCATTGATGTCGAACAAGATGATTATATTGAAAGTTTAGTCGGCAACTCTCGCCGAATTGAGGTGCTCTGTAATCGCTTTGCAGGTGAGTTTTTGGTACCTAGAGAAGCGCTTGCCGAAGCGCTACGCGGAATCCGAATAACACCTACTAGCGTTGCTGAACTTTCTCGGCAATTTAAAGTAAGTCAGCTAGTAATTTGGCGACGGCTGCGCGACACTAATAGAATCTCACAAGGGATGTACGAAGAGGCGCATCAACGCGCCTTGGCAGAAGAGAGACGGCAACCTCGTGATCGAGGTGGCGATTACTATAATAATCAGCTCGCTTATTTGGGACGACCTTATGTCAGCTTAGCGCTCAGTAAGTACCACCAGAGCAAATTACCGAAGAACAACTCGCAGATTACTTAAACATAAAGCCTAAACATATCGCGCCTTTACAAGAAAGGTTTTTCCGGGGCGCAGCATGATTTATGTTTTCGACACTTCTCCACTATCTGCGCTTTTTAGAAATGACATATTTAAATCCCTCTGGGCAGGCTTTGATGACCTCGTGGCAAACTCAACTTGCACCTCCAGCTGGAGCGCCTAAGGATTCGACCGTGAGAAACAACCACAAGACGCATATGTTTGGGATTGACTACTTTATGGAGTAATAATGCCTTTGCTGGCTGTGATCGGAAGTCTACCTAGTGACTGGAGCTAGCCGCAGCTCGTCTCAACCTGAATTGACCGCCTTCGTGGAACCGATATCGTGAGGAAATAATCGCAACACCTGGTCTTCTTGTCGGCCAGCGAGGGAAAGACAGATGGTCAATCCACCACATTTCACTGCTCCTTGCTTCTCGCCAGCTCGGCTCCCGCCCGACACGAGTGCTCTACCCACGGAAGACGCCCCCATCATTCACTTGACAAATTGACTTACCATTCTTCAGGAAGTGCGTAGCAGATTGAGACTAGTGGCTATCACTTCCTGAGCTTACACGTGTGGAGCGATGAAATGCGGAAGGCTGAGCAATTTTGACTGAGGAGCTGGGTTGGATTATCGTGCAAACTGTGGGGGTACTGGCATGAGGCTCCTCGTGACGGGTGGAGCCGGCTTCATTGGTTCTGCAGCATGCCGTTATTTTCTCAATCACCCGGATGCGCGGGTCCAGCGCCTTGTCAACGTGGACAAGCTGACTTACGCTGCCAACCTCGCGTCGCTTGATCCGGTGGCCGCCGACCCGCGGTATACCTTCATCAAGGCGGACATCTGCGATGCGTCAGCGATGAACAGCATCTTCCGTAAGGTGGAACCCGACGCGGTGCTGCACTTTGCCGCAGAGAGCCATGTCGACCGTTCCATCAATGGCTCCGATGCCTTCATACGCACCAATGTTGTCGGAACCCACGTTCTACTCCAGGCTGCCCGTGCCTATTGGATGGCCCTCCCTTCCGCGCGTCGGAATACTTTCCGATTTGTGCACGTCTCGACGGACGAAGTGTACGGCTCACTTGGGCCAACCGGTCTGTCACTGAGACGACCCCCTACGATCCATCGTCCCCGTATTCGGCCAGCAAGGC
>QGVC01000319.1 GCA_003242645.1 Pseudomonadota bacterium | reverse complement strand
ATTCTTGGCTGGACCATCCACAAGCTTCTGGGAGGCGGTGTACGCGTGTACGGTCGTCATCATGGCTTTCACCAGACCGATGCGCCGTCCGATCACCTCGATCACCGGTGCGATGGAGTTCGTGGTGCAGCTCGCGGTGGAAACGATGCGCTCTCCATCAGCGTGGTTGACGCCGTAGACGACGGTTGGCACGTCATCTCCCTTCGCTGGCGCAGAAAGCATGACGCGCTTGGCTCCAGCTTGAATGTGCTTCTCCAGATCAGGCTTTCGGGTGAACGCGCCCGTGCACTCGAAGACGAGATCGATGCCCATCTCTCCCCAGGGCAAGTTCGCCGGGTCCTTCTCGCTCAAGACCCGGTAGCGCTTGCCGTCGATGATCAGATTGCCGGTCTCGTATCCGACATCCTTTTCATATCGGCCATAGACCGAGTCGTACTTGAGCAAATAGGCCAGCTCGTCGGCGGGTGCGATGTCATTGACGGCGGCAAGCTCGAGCTCGGGCGTATCCAAAACAATTTTCAAAGTCGCCCGGCCAATTCGACCAAGCCCATTGATTGCTACGCGAGCAGGCATGTGCCTTACCTCCTCTATGCTGGAGGTCCGGTTCGCGCGTGGTGTTGATTCGGTGCACCGGCAGGCAGCCGAGCCCATGTATCCTGCCGATGTGCTGCGTCCCACGAACCTCCCGACTGTTCATGGAACAAGGCGCACAAGGCCGGGTTCCGCGCCCGGCTGCGTCCTCAGGGCACAAGGTTTCAGTTGCGGACCAGCTCGCCGGCGTCAGCTCACTACCTGCTGGCCAGTTGGGGCTTCAATTGAGGAGGCTCCGGCGGCGCTCCCTTACTTGGCGGCTTCGAGTGGGGAAGCGGTGGAATGGCGCCGCAATGAAGGCCGGTCAGGAAGGTGTTGCGGTGAACTTCGTCGGCGACCAGGTCGAAGAAGGTGCGAACGTGCGCCGGGTAAGTCATCTGCCATCCGTGCAAGGATGAACCGTCGCACGAAAAACCAACGTGCTCGTAAATGACCTCTGCGCCCTGAGTGCCGGAAAGCACGAACCACAGCTTGCCACGCGGTGCGTAGTCGATATTCACACCGTTGTAGCGGTTCTGAAGGAGAAAGCGGCGATACTCGGTGGGCGTCATGCCAGTTACGTTCTTCGCAGCAAAGATGCGCAACCGAGCACGCCCATCCGCGGAAACCAGCACGGCGCCGTTGTGGTCCGCAGACTCCGTCACAGAAAACACGTCGGCAGGATACGAGAGCGTGAACAAGAAACGGGAATTACTGTAGGAGGTCCAACTGGCGCGTCTGGCGGGTACCTCATTTGATGCGCCCGCTTGGTGCGCCGTTCCGTAACTGTCTTGGTCAGGCGAAGGTGAGCTCAGGGCCCAAAGCAAAGCAAGAAGGGTGAGGCTTGCGGTCACTGCGCCGGCTGCGAGTGCGGTCGGGACGGATTGCCAAAGCCGGCGCCTCCTCATCTCCTGACGCCGGAGCAGCGCACGATCGTAGGCGGCGCGCGCCTCCGGATCCATCAGCGTCTTGTAGGCTGCGCTGATCTCCTTGAACCGCTTCTCCGCCTCTACATCACTCGCATTGACGTCGGGATGAAAGCATCTGGCTAATTTTCTGAATGCTGCTTTTATCTGCTCTCGGTCGGCGCCTTGGGGTAGCCCAAGCGTCTGGTAGAGCGTGCTCATCCAGCGTCCCCCCGGAACTGCATGCTTGAACGCGAGCACTCCCCCGATCCCCCACGCATCAGGTTGCGAACTCGCTTGCACACAACCCAGAGTAGATGGCATCGGTTTCTTCACAATATTGTTTGGGGAGAGTTGCGGGTGTCGCCACAATATTGACGCAATGTCATATCGCGGCGTGAAGTGCGCTCAGGCGACGGGCGAGGTTAACCGCCCAGCTGCGATGAGGCGGGCTGGAGGATATCCCTCAGCAGTATTTGGCTCCAGGAAGCTGGCCACTACTAGCCAGCCTGCCGTTTGCGTTGACTGAGTGTCGCTCGCGTCCGGGCCTTTCTTGAGGGATAGGAGCTCTAGAGTCTAGCAGCTGGCTGGTTTCGGCTGTTGCGGCTGTTACGCCTCCACCAACTCGTAAACTTTGGCGACCAACTCGGCTTGGCGGTGGATGTCCATTTTCGCGAAGATGCTCTTGAGATGGGTCCGCGCGGTCTCCCTCGAGATGCGCAGCTGATCCGCAGCTTCTTTCAATGAGTTGCCTCTGGCGATGGCGACAGCGAGCGCTGCCTCTGTCCGCGTCAGCCCAAAGGAAATGCGCAAAGCCTCCTCCGTCGGGAGACGGCGCTGCTCCTGCCTCTGAACGAGGAGGAGGACGCAAGGGCCCGCGAAGAAGCGTTCGAAAGGCTGTAGCTCGGGAACGACCAGTGTCACGCGAAACGGCGTTCCTGCCTTCTCCCGGCTCTTGAGCGCGAAGGTTCGCTTGTCATGGGCCTCGCCGCGCGCCGCAGCGTCCAGCGCGCGATCCAAAGCGTCCAAAAGGTCGGGACTTCGAGCTGTCAGGCGTCCCTTCGTGTCCTGGTGCAGAACCTCGCCAGAGGAGAGCAACTCGCGCGCCACGGCATTGGCCGATAGGATCTGCCGGCCGAGCCCAACGGCGAGGAAGGCGACTCCCAAAGCCTCCGTCGCGGCGTTCGCCATTGTGGGCGTGGGGGATACCCCGGCAAGACCGCTACGATAGTATGTGAAAGCCTGGCGCAGGTGGGGCGCGAGCCTGGTCAACAGGTTGGCAGCCGCCTCCGCTTCCTCGTCTTCAGCCGGCCCGGACAAGACGCTCAGCATGAAGTTGCAACCTCTATCGCGGAAGATGGTGACGCCTACCGCCGAGCATACTCCCTGCGGCTGAAGGTAATCAGTATAGAATTCGGTACGAAACAGCTCTTTGCGGGGCAACATCTGCTCGGCCCTCAGGCCGAGACCCAGGGGTCGGGTCAAGGCTTTCGGCATCCACGGGTTCTTCGCGGCGTAATATTGACTGTAGGCCGCGATGCTGTCGGCATCGATACGGGAGTTAATCGAGAGCGCCCCGCTCCTGGCCGTGTAATCATGATAGAACATTGTGGCCTTGCCGTTCGGCAGGATCTGGGTGACGCGATCGACGAAAGTTTGCCAGTCGCCGTGACCAAGCAACGCGGCGTAGATATCGGTGATGAGCACTCCTTCGAGTTGCCGTAGATCACGCACCATGATGCTCTCCTCCCCTGGGGAGGAGGCTAGTTCTGCGAAAAGCTCCAATCAAGATGTAGCGCGAACTGAAAGGTCGAGCACTGGACTTCAGTGAGCGGAGGCGTCCGCCTCAGTGGAGTTGGCGCGTCCCTAGCTCCTCGGAGGGGCTGTTGCTCACTCGCAAGCTGCGCTAGTGTGCCGGTGACCCTTCTTTCCCCCAAACGTCCGCCCGCCGAACCGATCGCAACGCGATGCGGGAGGGGGCTCGTGCTGGGCAAAGCTGAAGCACCAAAGACGATGAGACGACTGCCGAGGCGCTACGCGCATTTTGTGTATGGCATGATCCAGGCCGCGATCACCACGGCGGTCGCTACGACCGTCGCAACCCGTCAAATTGCCAGCGCCGACTTACATTTCGTGCTGTACTGGATTGAATCCTGGAGCCTCTCATTGGCGACGATGCTGCCAGTCGTTCTCCTTGCCGCGCCAATCATCCAGCGCGCCGTCTACTCCCTCACCGAGGAGAAGCCGGGCGAGAAGGCTTGAGTTCGCCACCGCTGTCCGACCGGCGACACTAGTAGCCGAAGAGCATATTCGGCACCCAGAGCACCAGACCCGGCGTAAAGACGAGGAGCAACGCCACTAGGCTTACGGCGGCAAAGAGTGGGATCGATTCACGCGTGTACTCGCCGATCGGCACCTTCAGTATGGAGCAGACCGCATACATCGCGGCACCAACGGGCGGCGTGAAGTTGCCGATCGTGGCTGCCAGAACGAAAACGACGCCGAAGTGCACAGGATCGCCGCCGAGCTGACGGATGAGCGGCAGGAAAATCGGCGTCAGCATGATGATCAGCACGGTCGCGTCAATGAAAAAGCCCGCGATCAGGATCAGCGCCACGATCAGCGTCATGACGCTGTAAAGGTTGTCCGTCAGGCCGAGCATCGCGCCCGAAATGACTTCGGGGATGCGCTCCAAAATGATGCCGTAGCTGAAGACCGCCGAAAGCGCGATCAGGAACATCACTGAGC
>QGVC01000023.1 GCA_003242645.1 Pseudomonadota bacterium | reverse complement strand
CAACGAAGAAGTTCGATCCAGATGATTTCGCGGCTTTCCTCGACTTATTACCGTCGCGCGTCGATGGCCGGCCGATTCGACACGCTGTCGAGGTGCGCCACGAAAGCTTTTGCACGCCCGATTTCATCACCTTGCTCAGAGAGCGCGGCATAGCGGCCGTCATTGCGGCGGATTCCAAATATCCGCAGATTGCCGATCTCACGGCCCCTTTCGTTTATGTCCGGGTCATGGGTACGAGCGAGACAGAGAAAACGGGCTATCAACCGGCCCAGCTGGATGAATGGGCGAGTCGTGCGCAAGCCTGGGCAGAGGGCAAGAACCCGTTCGAGGCGGCGACCATCTGCTCCGCGAAGGATAGGCCGAAACCCCGCGATGTGTTCCTTTATGTGATCGACGGTTACAAACCGCACAATCCCGCCGCGGCTCTTGCGTTGATCGAGCGCATTAGCAAGACCGCCAAGGCATTACCTCGACGCAGGTAACGCCATATCACGTACCGGAAATAATGGCACTTGCTTGCCGCGTCGGACGCCAATCAGGAAATTTGAGGTTTGCAGTGGTAGAACCATCAGGACCAAGTAATTTGCGCGTCACAACTGCACTACGACCACCTCGAGCTTCATGACCGATCGCACCATTCTCATCACCGGATGCTCATCCGGCATTGGGCTTGCCTCGGCTCTGCTGTTGAAGGCGCGCGGCTGGCGCGTCCTCGCGACAGCGCGCAAGCCGGACGACCTAAAACGTTTGACCGAAGAGCATGGGCTGGAAGCGCTGTACCTCGAGCTGGCCAATCCTGACGCGATCGCCGCCTGTGCGGAGGAAGCCCTGAGCCGCACTGGCGGCCGCCTTTATGCCCTTTTCAACAATGCCGCCTACAGCCAACCTGGCGCGATCGAAGATCTCCCCGCCCATGCCCTGAGGCACCAGCTCGAGGTGAACGTGGTCGGAACTCACGACCTCACGCGGCGGATCATTCCGGCCATGCGGGCCAACGGGAGAGGCCGGATCGTGCAGTGCTCCTCCGTGCTTGGCCTCATCTCGGCTCCGTGGCGCGGCGCGTACTGCGCCTCCAAGTTCGCCCTCGAAGCTCTGACCGATGCCTTGCGGATAGAGCTTCAGAGCAGCGGCATCTACGTCTCCTTGATCGAGCCGGGGCCGATCCGCACACGCTTCGTCGAGAATGCCCGCGCTGCCGCCATCGCCAATCTGGATATCGAGAACTCAGTCCACCGCGAACGATACCGCCAGATGCTGGACAGCTTGGAACGCGGAGGGCGGCAGACCTTCAAATTGGAGCCCGAGGCTGTCGCCCGCAAGCTCGTGCATGCCGTCGAGAGCCCGCGGCCCAAGGTACGCTATCGGGTGACGGTCCCGACGTACGCTGCCTCAGTGCTCAAGCGCATCCTGCCGACCCGCTTGCTCGACCGCGTGGCAGCGCGAGCTTGAACCGCAATCCGCGAACAAAGCGGTTGCGCGCATGTCAGGCTGGGGCGGAGCTATGGCTTACCAGGTCACCCAGGATGGCGCCCGGTAACCATACCTGTAACCATAGTAATTGTTGTAATTCGCGTAGCCCCGCGTGGCGGACCGACGCGGCTGCTCGCGCACGACCCGCTGACGCGATGTCGACCGGCTACGTTGAGCAACCTTCGGTGCGCCCACGTTCGTCGTGCCCTTTACGATTATCTGTGTCGACTCCATGCCGTGCTGGTCGATTAGCTTGTAGAAAGTCGCTGCGTTCTTGGTCGACAAGCGAATGCAGCCGTGAGAGGCGGGGCGCCCTAACAGACCTGTGGCGTAGGTTCCATGGACGGCATATCCGCGGTGGAAGAAGACGGAGTAGGGCATGGGGGCGCCGTCGTATTGCTTGGAGTACCACATCCGGGCACGCCACTGGGGATAGAAGGTTCCAGTCGGCGTAAAGTAGCCGCGGCGGCCTGACGAAATCGGCCAGACATACAGCACCTCACCCCTGCTGATCACCGTCATGCGCTGGGTCGAGAGATCGACGATGGCCTTGAGCGTAACCTCCGGCTTGAACGGATTGAGCTGAGGCAAGGGCATGTGAGCCGCTGCGGGCATCACCACCGGCTGAGGTTCACCCTCGGCCTTAATCTCTGGCCGCGCATGCGCCGCGGCATCACCGCCCTCACTCGCACCGGGATTCGCCGCCGCCGGAGTGACTGTGGTTTCCGTAGTGCTCGTATTGGCTGGGAGAACTGACGCTTCGACCTTTGGTTGCTCAGTCTCTAGAGCTGTCTCAGGAGGAGAGCCATCCGGCGTCGCAAGGGCTGGAGGCACCGCCAGCAAGATCCCGGAAAACGCGACCCACACCGCATGACGCAACATCATAGAGCAACCTCCACGCCTCTTACGTAGAACTCGACGTTTCAGCCCAAAGGAACGCAATAAGAAATGTGCTGACAGACGATATGATTTAGCCACCAATCGATCTGTAGGACAGTCACAAGCAAGCGCCCACCACGGCCTTCCTCTCATGACGCCCTTTTGGCTGCGCAACGCAAGAGCCGTGAAAGCGATCCATCCCTCCGCAGAGTAATTTCGCAATTAGTGTGAACATCGAGCCACAGATGTCGCCGTGCCCGAATACTTTGGGGTGATCTGTGAATTGCACTCGTCAGTCACACCAATATCGTCGGCTGAGGAGCAGGCTCTTCGTTGCCCCCCTGCCGGCGAGCCGTGCGGGCCTGCTAAGTGCTTGAGGGATCAAACGAAGGTCGCGCCCTCCGCCGCGCAACCATCTCACGGCGGAAGGTGTAGATGCCGGCGCCTGTCACGATGGCCATCCCGAGCATGGCTAACGGATCCGGCCACTGACCCCAGATCACTAAGCCGAGAAGCAACGCCCAGATCATGATGGAGTACCGAAACGGTGCAACGGCAGAAAGCTCTCCCTTTCGCACGGCCGTGATGATGCAGAGATGGCCGGTCAGGGAGAACGCGCTCGCACCTGCCACCTGGAGCAAGACAAGAGGCTGGGGCCAGATCCAGCTCTCGAAGAAGAGCATGGTAAGGCTACCGAGGGCCACGGCACTGGAGGAGAACCACATGACGAGCACCGCCGGGACGGTCCGGTCGATGCTCTTGGTCGAGACGTCGCGCAGGGTCGCGAAGAGCACTGCCACGATGGCAACGATGCTCCACCATGTGAAAGCACTGGTTCCAGGGCGGATGATCAGCAGCACGCCACAGAGCCCGACCAACGCAGCCGTCCATCGCCGCCAGCCCACCCGCTCGCCGAGAAAGATGGCGGAGGCAGCCGTTACGGTCAGCGGATTGATTTGGTTGATGGCGACGAGATCAGCGAAGGCCATGCGCGCCAGTGCGGACTGGTACGCCAGCGCCCCGCCGGCGTCACCAATGGCGCGGAGTAGCATCGGCTTGGCGAGCAGCGTCCAGACTTTGCGGAAGGCTCCGCTGAGGACGGCATAGGTCAAACCAGCCGCCGACATGAAAGTCGCCCGCAGCCAGACCAGCTCACCCGTCGGAAGGTCGGTTGAGGAGAGCTTCATGAGCGAGTCGCCGCAAGCGAAGCTCGCCATGGCCGCCAGCATGGCAATGATGCCAGCAGTGTTGTTCGTTTGCGCGTAATCCGCGGCCGCAGTACTTCCGGCCGGACCGCCGTCCGAATCCGACCTCCCAACTCCGACCACCGCACACTCCTGAAGCCTGGCTAGGCGGACGATATTAGCCTATCCGGGATTACCGTAGTCGAGAATTGCGATCTTTTCCTGCAGCACCAGTCTCGGAGTCTGGGCCATTGTCTGTGTCGGGATCGAACAGGCCCATCTGCGGCGTCGCGGATCGCGAGGGGCCGGCGAGGCCCAGGTGGCGATAGGCCTTCAACGTCACGATCCGGCCTCGCGGCGTGCGGCCGATGAAGCCCTGCTGAAGCAGGTACGGCTCGACGATTTCCTCGAGCGCATCCCGCGGCTCCGATAACGCCGCTGCGATCGTCTCGATGCCGACCGGGCCACCCTCATAGTTGGTCGCAATGCATGTGAGGTAGCGATGGTCGAGCGCGTCAAGGCCGGCACTGTCCACCTCGAGGGCCCGCAGAGCCTTGTCCGCGACAGCGGCGTCGATGACCTTGGCCTTGGAGACGACGGCGAAATCCCACACGCGACGGAGGAGTCGCCCGGCGATGCGCGGTGTCCCGCGCGAGCGTCGCGCTATCTCTCTGGCACCCTCGGCATTGATCTTTGCGCCGAGCACCCGCGCACCGCGCAAGACCACCTGCTCCAGCTCCTCGACTGTGTAGAAGTTGAGGCGAATGGGTATGCCGAAGCGGTCCCGCAGCGGCGTCGTGAGCAGGCCGGCGCGCGTGGTTGCTCCAACGAGGGTGAACTTGGGCAGGTCGATGCGGACTGAACGCGCGGCAGGCCCCTCACCGATGATTAGGTCGAGCTGAAAATCCTCCATAGCCGGATAGAGGATTTCTTCGACCGCCGGGTTGAGACGATGGATCTCGTCGATGAAGAGAACGTCACGTTCCTCGAGGTTGGTCAGCAGAGCGGCCAGATCGCCAGCCTTGGAAAGGACGGGCCCGGAGGTGGCGCGAAAACCGACGCCGAGCTCCTTCGCGAGAATCTGCGCCAGCGTTGTTTTGCCCAGCCCGGGCGGCCCGGCCAACAGAACGTGATCGAGCACATCGCCGCGTGCCCGCGCCGATTCGATGAAGACTCTCAGGTTCGCGCGGGCCTGCTCCTGGCCGATGAACTCATCCAGAGATTGCGGGCGGATCGTCGCCTCGAAGGCGTCCGTTTCGCGCTTCGCGCCTGTAACGAGGCGGTCCGTCATTGCACCTGCCCCCGCTCCTGTTCGTGATTCGTGCTCGACTGGACCTCTACCACAATTCGCAGGACGTCGCCCGGCAGGCTGTTGATGTTGTTGGTCATGCAGACCCGGCGGCACACATCCTAGCTCACGCCACGGAGCTGCTTCAGAGGCGACGGACTACTGATCGGCTCCCGTAAGCACGCCCAGCTTGGAGAGAACGGCCCAACAGACGAACGAAACGACTCCTGCGAGGAAAGCGAGGTAAGGAGCGGTGCCAGGGACCGGCAATGGCGCGAAGATTGAGGTGACCCCGAACGCAATGACCCCAGCAACCGCCGCAAGGATCCAGCTGAACGTACCTCCGCGAAACACGAACGGCAGGAGCCCAAGCGCGGCGAGCGCGGCAGCGGGAGCACCCCAGACGTACGCGTAGAGGGCTGCCCAGCCCGTGAAGGAGATTTGTCCGGTTTCCAGAGCGCCAAGATCAGGCAGGAATCCGAACACCAGCGCCAACGGTATCGCGACGCTGATGAGCAGCGCGCCGATGAAAGGCCCGACGAGCGTGTAGAAGAGAAAGGTCCAGAGTGCGCGCTGCGCGTTGCTCATGCCATCCATGACACCCGGTCCGTCATCGCGCCAGCTCCCGCAGGCCCCGCTTGATCAGCTGGGCGAGATCTGCCGCTTCCCCAAGTTCGCCAATGGCTGCGGCGATAGCGGCCGCGGCCTGCTGAGGCGGATAGCCCAGGTTGGTCAGGGCCGAGATCGCCTCCGCCGAGACATGGCTCTCCTGCGGCAGTGACGCGGCGCTGGCACCATTGGCCCTCACGCCGGCAGACGCCGCGCGAATGCCCATGGACAGCTGTGGAGCTTTTTCCTTCAACTCGCTGACAATGCGCTGCGCGAGCTTTCTGCCCACGCCGGGAGCTTTCTCCACGGCCGCCCAGTTCCCCAGCGCGATGGCGTTGATGAGATCTTGCGCGGACAGCGTGCCGAGTATGCCGAGCGCCACTTTCGCGCCAACACCTTGCACGGACTGCAATGTACGGAACCATGCCCGCTCCAGCTCGGTCGTGAAACCGAACAGGCGGATGGCATCCTCGCGCACGTGGGTCTCGATGGACAGAGTAACCTCCTGGCCCAGCTCTAGGCTCCTTAGCGTGCGTGCCGACGCCTGCACCTCGTAGCCGACGCCGTTCACATCGACGATCAAGTAACTCTCGCCGATGGCATCAACCTTCCCGCGCAGACGACCGATCATATCGTTAATCCCTTAACCAGCCGCGCAGCACGCTCGTGGGGCCCGCTTCTGTGATGAGCATGGCAGATCGCGATAGCGAGCGCGTCAGCCTCATCGGCGCTGTCGAACTTGGCCTTGGGCAGGAGAACCCCCACCATCGCCTGAATCTGGCGCTTCTCGCAATGGCCGTTGCCGGTGACCGACTTCTTGATGAGGTTTGGGGGATATTCGGCCACGCGTAGCCCCTTGATCGCGGGCGCCAGGAGCGCCATGCCGCGCGCCTGGCCGAGCTTCAGCGTGGCCCGCGCGTCCTTGTTGACGAACGTCTCCTCGATGGCGGCTTCCTGGGGCTCGAAGGTTGCAATGACGCTGGAAAGCCCCTCGTAAAGTTCGCGGAGGCGATATGCCAGATCACCGTCGCCATCCGACTGGATCGCGCCCGAGGCCACATAGGCAAGCCTTATGCCGTCGGTCTCGATGATGCCCCATCCGGTGCGCCTCAGCCCCGGATCGATGCCGATGATGCGAATCGAATTTCCCCGCATAGGGGGTGCTTAGCACAATTCGGGGCAAGCGGACGCGAGTTGGTCGGGGAAACCCAGTGCGGTTGTTAGGCTGCTGTAAGTTTCGCCATCACCTCGTCGCTCACCTCGAAGTTGGAGAAGACGCTTTGCACGTCATCGTCGTCCTCAAGGGCGGAGATGAGCTTCATGACTGTCTGAGCATGCTCCTCGTCGATCCGAGTGCTGATGTTTGGCCGCCAGACGATCTTCACCGACCTGGGCTGACCGAACTTCTCCTCCAGCGTGTTGGCCACGCTCCCCAGGTCTTCGAAGGCACACGTGATGACATGGCCGTTCTCGTCAGATTGGACGTCCTCGGCACCCGCCTCGATTGCCGCCTCCAACATGGCATCCGCTGAGGCGACCTCCGGGGCGTAAACGACCTCGCCGATCCGATCGAACATGTGCGACACGGAACCGGTCGCCGCGAGGTTGCCGCCATACTTCGTGAATACCGCGCGCACGGCGCCGCCGGTGCGGTTGCGATTGTCCGTCAGCGCCTCGACGATGATCGCCACACCGCCCGGGCCATAGCCCTCGTAGCGCACCGACTCGAAGTTTTCGGTGTCGTTGCCCTGAGCTTTCTTGATCGCACGCTCGATGTTCTCCTTCGGCATGTTCTCAGCGCGCGCCGCCTGCACCGCGAGCCTGAGCCGCGGGTTCAGGGCCGGATCGGGCAAGCCGGACTTCGCGGCCACCGTGATCTCGCGAGCGAGCTTGGCGAAGATCTTGGCGCGAGCCGCGTCCTGGCGGCCCTTGCGGTGCATGATGTTCTTGAATTGTGAATGTCCTGCCATCGTTCGTTCGTCGCTCGATACGTCTTCAGGGGCGCATAGACGCGCACAAATGCTGCAGCTGTCGCGGGAGTCCCCTCTTATAGTGCGGGAGGATTGCAGAAATCCATCCCCGGCCCGCTTGCCGGCGTTAACTATTCGTTAACCATTGTAGGTGAGGTTCGCCCGCGGTGATTATGCACCGTTGCCGCGGGAGCTGCCCACACGCGGCATCATCGGAGGCATGTGTAACCGCCTCTGATCGGCAGTGAGAGCGAGCTTATCCGCTCTCACTAGCCGACACACATTCTAGCCAGATCTCTCTTCCTCGACCCAGAAGAGCGGCTCGGTAGGTGTCAAAACACCACCGAGCCGCAACAATCCGACTCGCGTCGCGAGACCCGAGGCATCATCGATCTCGACCGCGAACCCCGAGATCGTGGCAGGGCCGAGGGCGGGCTCGAAGCGCTCGCGAGGTATGCGGGTGAGGAAGCGATTGATCGGCTCCGCGGTATCCATCCCGAGGATGGAGTTGTAGTCGCCACACATGCCCACGTCGGAGATATAGGCCGTCCCGCCGGGCAAGACGCGATAATCCGTCGTCTGCGCATGCGTGTGCGTGCCGATGACGCCGCTCACTCGGCCATCGAGAAAGTAGCCCATCGCCTGCTTTTCCGACGTCGCCTCGGCGTGGAAGTCGACCAGAATGGCGTCCGCCGAGCCGCGCTTCATGCCACACGCCGCAACCTCGTGCTCGACGGCGCGGAACGGGCAGTCGATCTCCGTCATGAACACGCGCCCGAGGGCGTTGATCACCAAAACCTCGGCCCCGTTCGCCGCCCGAAACAGGCCAGATCCTTTGCCAGGCGTGCCCGGTGGGAAGTTGATTGGCCGCAGCAACCGGGGCTGCCGCTCGATGAAGACCAGCGTCTCCTTTTGGTCGAACGCATGGTTGCCGAGCGTGACCACGTCGGCGCCAGCCCCGATCAGCTCCTCGAAGATCTGCTCGGTGATGCCGAAGCCTCCGGCTGCGTTCTCTCCGTTGACGATCACGAAATCGAGCCGGTAGCGACGCCGCAGCCCTGGCAGGGCCTCTAGAACCGCCTTCCGCCCGGAGCGCCCGACTACGTCACCGAGAAAAAGTATCCGCATCAGTCTCCTTTACATCTGCGCGGACCGGACGGGGTAAGGACCCAGTCGAGCCGCTGGTCGAAATCAAGCCGGGGGATCACCGGCACTTCCTGACAGTCATACGCAAGACCGATGGCCACCACCGGTTTGCGGGCGCGCGCCATTGCCAATGTACGATCGTAGAACCCGCCACCATAGCCGAGACGGTGACCTGCGGCATCGAATGCCAGCAGCGGGACGAGAATCACATCTGGATCTGACTCGGCTGCCGACGGCTTTGGCTCTCGAATGCCCCAGCGTCCCTCCACAAGCGGATCGCCGGGCTGCCATCGCCGGAATGCCAACGGCAGGCCATTGCCCTGCACGACTGGCAGGGCGAGGCGATAGCCCTCACGCGCAAGCCGCAGCATCAGCGGCAGCGGATCGATCTCCTCGCCGATGGCGCTGAAGCCCGACACGACGGTGCCCCGCGGTTTCGCGAATGCGATGCCGTGCGCCGCAACCGCTTCGGCTGCTACCGCCCTTTGCTGCTGGGGAACTTCTGAACGAATGCGCTTGGCGATCGAACGAAGCTCTTTCTTGGCCGCAGCTACTGCGGAGATGTCCGTCACCCGTGCACCTGTATCGATTAGAACTCCTGCCTTGTTTCGCTGGTGCACAGCGTGGCCGGAACTGGCGGGGATATTGCGCCGCGAAGGCCGTCGGAGCGTACGATCCCGCCAGGTCCCTACAAAGTAGGTGGGCGCCATATGTCCAAGACCACGGTCAAGGACAGGGACAGCTCCCTAGCGAGTCTTATCGGCCCAGGGGAAAAGCGCTCCTAACGGGCCCCGCAGCAAACCGAATCTATGGAGATCGGCGGCAAATTCCAACTGCGATCTAGGTAACAGTACAAGCGGTTCATCACCCGGCAGCACCGCCGCCGGGCTTGGGGTCGCGATCAGCTTACCTTGCAGCCGAGCGCACCCGATCGGAGCTCCCGCCTGCTGCATCGCGATAATCAGGCCGCCGGCCTCCGTGGAGAAGTTGTTCCCGGCACTCGAACAGCTCGTCGCTCAACAACAGGCAGGCCATGAGTAACAGCCGATCCTCTCCGATCTGGCCGAACTCCCTGACCAACCCGTCGACCTTCTCTCTCACGTAGTCCGCTAGAGCCAGTAGCCGCTGCTCTTCACCGTCGTCGCAGCGCAGGCGGTAGGTACGCCCGTTCAGCGTGACCGTAACCTGGCCCATCCCCCCAATCGGCCACCGCGCGGTTGCCGCCCCCCGTGCGAATCAATTTTGCCGTTCAAGGACGTTATGTATGGAATCAATCACCCAATCAATGCGGTTGAGCACTTCGAGCCGCTGACTTTCGAGCAGCTTGATGTGCTCCTCGGCGGCGGCAAGCCGGGCGCGCAGCTCGTCGCGCTCACGCTCCAGCTGCTCGAGAGCGGTTGCTGGTTTTTTCGTTGTGCGGCTGCCTCCCGTCGCAGCCGCCGTTCGTCCCTTCTTTTGCCGATCCCTCTGCGTCATTCGGCGTGTTCCTGGAGTGCGACGCAGAGCCCCCCCCTTGGCCTACAGGTCGCCATAAGGGACCTTAAGTCTTGGAAAGCTGGGCCGTCAACTCGGCGGACGTCGAACGATTTCATTGTTCAGTGCAACTGCTGCATCCGGGCCGCACGCATTGACACGCCGGGTCGGCGGGAACATGTAATCGCTACGTCGATTTAAGTTGGCGGGGCACACGAGAATTGCGAGCCCGCCGGTCTACAGCTCGCCAGGAGAGGACAAAATGGCTCTAAAGATCGCGATTTCGGGTTTCGGGCGCATTGGCCGCAACGTGCTTCGGGCTATCGCCGAAGGCAAGCGCTCGGACGTCGAGGTGGTCGCGATCAATGATCTCGCCACGCCCGAGGTCAACGCTCATCTCTTCAAGTACGACAGCGTACACGGCACCTACCCCGGCGAGGTCAAGATCGAAGGCGATTACATGGATATCGGCTTCGGCAAGCCGATTCGCGTCCTCGCCATCAAGGATCCCTCCCAGCTCCCCTGGAAAGAGCTGGGGGTCGACATTGTCATGGAGTGCACGGGTGTCTTCACCGATAAGGAGAAGGCCAAGGTGCATCTCGACGCCGGCGCGAAGAGGGTGCTGGTGTCGGCACCGTCGAAGGGAGCCGATCTCACGGTCGTCTACGGCGTCAACCACGATAAGCTGACGGCGGACCACAAAGTCGTTTCGAACGCCTCCTGCACGACCAACTGCCTGGCGCCCGTCGCCAAGGTCCTGCATGAGCTTTGCGGGATCAAGTCGGGCTACATGACCACGATCCACGCCTACACGAACGACCAGAGGATTCTCGATCAGGCCCATAAGGATCTCCGCCGCGCTCGCGCCGCGGCCATGTCCATGATCCCAACCTCGACGGGTGCCGCAGCCGCGGTCGGGCTGGTGCTGCCAGAGCTCAAGGGCAAGCTCGACGGCACCGCGATTCGCGTTCCCGTGGCCAACGTGTCGGTTGTCGACCTGAAGGTGATCCCCGAGCGGGAGACCACGGTCGAGGAGATCAACAAGGCGATGGAGCGGGCGGCCTCGCAGGAGCTTAAAGGCATACTGGCCGTGAACAAGGCTCCTCTGGTTTCCATCGACTTCCTGCACTCGCCGGCGTCGTCGACGTTCGATGCCACTCAGACGCAGATCGTGGATGGCAAGCTCGTTCGTGTGCTCTCCTGGTACGATAACGAGTGGGGATTCTCGAACCGGATGATCGACACCGCTGTTGCGATGGGTAAGTTGCTCTAGCGAGGCCGTGGCTCGGAGCCGCCACTTTGTGGAATCGGCCACAGGCTAGGCTTGCCGGAGCCTTAGGCTCGGCGGGAATGTCGATTCGCCCCGCGACGCGTTTCTTGAGAGCGCGCGGCCTTGCAGGCTTGCGATACTGCTGGCATCAGCGCGAGAGTGTGGCTCGGTAATTGCCCCGAGGAGAAGTGAAGTCATGACTGAGAAGCTCGAGGACATTGCACAGGCCATGGTGACCCCTGGTAAGGGAATCCTGGCCGCGGATGAAAGCACCGGCACCATCAAGAAACGCTTCGACTCGATCGGCATCGAGAACACAGAAGAAAATCGCCGCGATTACCGTGAGATGCTGTTCCGGTCGACCGAGGCGATGCGGAACTACATCTCCGGCGTGATCCTGTACGACGAAACCATTCGCCAGAAAGCGAAGGATGGAACGCCGCTCATCGACCTCATCAAAACCGCCGGCTCCATTCCCGGCATCAAGGTCGACAAAGGCGCAAAGCCGCTGGCTGGCCCGACCTCGAAGGTCGAGAAAGTGACGGAAGGTCTCGACGGTCTCCGCGAGCGGCTGGCCGAGTACTACCAGCTGGGTGCCCGGTTTGCGAAATGGCGCGCCGTCATCACCATTGCTGACGGTTGCCCCACCTGGAACTGCATCAAAGCCAACGCCCATGCGCTCGCCCGCTACGCGGCTCTTTGCCAAGAGGCGAACATCGTGCCCATCGTCGAGCCGGAAGTGCTGATGGACGGCGAGTACTGCACCCACGACATCGACCGCTGCTACGAGGTCACCGAGTGGACGCTACGCACGGTCTTCCAGGAGCTTTATGACGCCAGCGTCAAGCTCGAGGGCATGGTGCTGAAGCCGAACATGGTGATCGCCGGGCAGAAATGCCCGAAGCAGGCGAGCCCGCAGGAGGTCGCTGAGCGCACAATCCAGTGCCTCAAGGCGAGCGTCCCGGCAGCCGTCCCCGGCATCGCCTTCCTCTCCGGCGGTCAGACGGACGAACAGGCGACGGAGCACCTGTCGCTGATGAACTCCATGGGCAATCTGCCCTGGAAGCTGACCTTCTCGTACGGCCGTGCGTTGCAGGCGGCTGCGCTCAAGGCTTGGGGTGGCCGTTCGGAGAACGTTGCCGCGGCCCAGCGTGCGTTCGCCCATCGGGCCAAGATGAACGGGCTTGCCTCACTCGGCAAATGGCAGCCCGCGCTTGAGAAGGCCGCCTGAGGCGCTGTTGGTCTGTGGGCGGCACACCGGCGCCACCCTTTGGCCGGATTTGCCGCCGATAGGGCTGCGGTGACTCAGGTATCGCTGGGAGCAGCCGATGGACGGACCGGAAGGGGGCGCTGAGCTCTTCCTGGTGGTGGAAGCTTGTGAAGCCGCCGCTGACCGTCTGTCGGCGGCTTTTGCTGCTGGCCCTATCCCGTCAGTTCTCATCATACCGCCCGCCGGCCAGGCGCTGAACGCTGCCACCGCAGGCCCGCTCATCCAACTTGTGCAGTCTCACGGAGCAGCGGCGCTGCTGCTGGATGACTTCGGCCTCGCGCAGCAGCTCGGCGCCGATGGCGTACACCTGAGTCACAGCAAGGACATCGAGTCCCGCTATCGCGACGCGCGCCAAACCATCGGCCGGACTGGGATCGTCGGGTTCGACTCTGGCCACTCCCGTCATGACGCCATGACGGTTGCCGAGGCAGGCGCCGATTACGTGGCCTTCGGCATCCCTGCTAGCGTGCAGAATCTCGACATAGCGCGAGAGCGCCGTCTCGACCTCATTGCCTGGTGGGCGGAAATCTTCGAGGTGCCCTGCGTGGCGCTCGATGTTGAAACGCCGGAGCTGGCGGCCGCACTTGCTGAGGCGGGGGCTGACTTCATTGGCGTGAAGATCGAGGCGGGAACGCCGCCAGCGCACGTTGCCCGGCGCATTGCGAGCTTCGCCGAGAGGATCCAACTCGCCGTGGCGCAGTAAGGGTTCGGAAGGCCAATGAGAGCCGCAAGTTTCACTTTGGCCTTGTCGCTGGCGCTGATGATTGGCGCAACGCAGGCCATGGCGGAGACCAGCTCCTGGTCCATGGAGTCCGAGCCCTACCTCTCGACAGAAACGGCCAAAGAGAAAAGGAAACCAAGATCGGCGAAGTCGAAGCCGATGGCACGGCCGCAGCCCAAGGGACCAAAGCCGCTCCAGAACGATCAGAGAGCTGATCCGCTCAGCAGGTTCACGCCGAACAAGCCGGAAAGTGAAGTGTCGCGCTATCTCGTCCCCGCCACGGGCGAGGATGCGGCCTACATCGCCTTCGAGCAGGGGCGATATCTGACCGCCCTGGACTTGGCTGAGCGCGCCGCCAAGAAGGGGGAGCCGCAGGCCCATACCCTGATTGGACGCATCTACGCCGAAGGGCTCGGCGTGCCGAAAGATGAGGCCGTTGCCGCACAATGGTACGCGAAGGGCGCCGAGCTTGGAGACATCGAGGCGGCATTCTCGCTCGGCCTGTTCCTCGCGGAAGGACGCGGCGTCAAGAAGGACCGCGAGGCAGCCGCGCGCATGTTCGAGATCGCCGCTGCGAAGGGCCATCCTTACGCAAACTACAACCTCGGCCTCATGTTCTTGGACGGCGATGGCAAGCCGGAAAATCCCGTCCGGGGTGCCCTGCACATCCGCTACGCTGCCGAGCAAGGCGTCGTTGCCGCCCAGTACGATCTGGCGGTCCTTTACCAGACCGGACATGGCGTCGAGCCCGATGCTTATCAGGCAGCCCTCTGGATGCGGAAGGCTGCGGAGCAAGGGCTTCTCGAAGCTGAGTACGACTACGCGCTGATGCTGCTTCGCGGCTTCGGCCTCAATTCGGAGATGCCGAAGGCGGTGCATTATCTTCGCTCGGCAGCCGAGAAAGGCTTTCCAGGCGCCCAAAACCGTCTGGCCCATCTCCTGGCGAGTGACGAGCGAGGCGAGCCCAATCTGATCGAAGCGGCCAAGTGGCGCATCCTGGCCAAGGAAGGCGGGATAGAGGACGAAGCGCTCGACAAAATGGTGGCCAGTCTTCCGCCAGACGCCCGGATTGCTGCCGAGAAAGCCGCCTACGAGTGGCGCGAACGGGCCGCTGTTGGCATCCTACCGAACTGATGCCGCATCGTTCCGTTCGAGGAGCCGGCTAAACTTTGGCGGGCCTTACTCTTGTCATTGTCGGCGGGAGCCGCTAGTCGAGACGGCCACGCCCTGGAGTTCGACGGCGTCTGAGCCTATTTCACCTATCCCCTTACCGCACCGGAAAGCTGTGCAATGCCTGCCTCTGCCCTGATGAACGTGATGATCGCTGCTGCGCGAAAAGCTGCACGCAGCCTGGCTCGCGACTTCGGCGAGGTGGCGCAGCTCCAGGTCTCGATCAAGGGTCCGGCGAACTTCGTCTCCGCAGCCGATCACCGCGCCGAGGAGATCCTGTTCCGCGAGCTGTCGCGCGCACGCCCCGGCTACGGCTTCCTCATGGAGGAGCGCGGCGAGATCGTCGGCGCAGACAAGACGCACCGGTGGATCGTCGATCCGCTCGACGGCACCACAAATTTCCTCCATAGCATTCCGCTGTTCGCCATTTCGATCGCTCTCGAGCGGGAGGGCCAGCTCGTTGCCGGGTTGATCTACAATCCGATCTTGGATGAGATGTATACGGCGGAGAAGGGGAAGGGTGCGTTTCTGAATGACCGGCGTATTCGGGTTGCGGCACGCCGGACGCTTTCCGACTGCGTCGTCGCGACGGGCATTCCGCACCGGGGCCGTTCGGGCCACGCCCAATTCTTGCGGGAGGCGGAGGCGATCATGCGCGAAGTGGCCGGCATCCGGCGCACCGGCTCGGCGGCGCTGGACCTGGCATGGACAGCGGCAGGCCGCTTCGATGGCTACTGGGAGCACAACCTGCAGCCATGGGATCTGGCAGCAGGTATTGTAATCGTGCGCGAGGCCGGCGGTTTGGTTACAGATGCGCAAGGGGGGAACCGCATCTTCGAGACCGGCAGCATCCTCGCTGGCAACCCTACGATCTCACGCGGGTTACTTTCCGTCCTTTCGGCAGTTCAGAAAGCTGCATAAAGACGAAGATGGCCTATCCCTGGCACGATGTTGCCGGTTTTGCTTGCCACGTGATTTCGGTAATGTCGCTGGCGCGTCCGTCATGAGGCTCGAATAATGGCCAGAAAGCGACAAGCTGAAATTACGATGAAGGCTGCCCCTCGTACGTTGAGCACACCGGGCAGCTTTCTCCTCAACATGATCTTCTTCCTGACGATCGTCGGGTTCATCGCTGCGATCGCCGCGCCGACCTTGATTAATGCATTCCTCTACAATCCGTTTCTCAACGGACTGATTGTCTTCGTTCTGTTCATCGGCATCCTGTACTCATTCCGGCAGGTCATTCGGCTCTACCCGGAGATCCGCTGGGTGAATGCCTTCCGGATCGCCGATCCCGGCCTCGCCATCTCTCACAAGCCGGTGCTGCTGGCGCCCATGGCGACCATGCTGCGCGATCGGACCGGCACGCTGTCTCTTTCGACTGTGTCGATGCGATCCATCATGGATTCCATCGGCTCACGCCTCGACGAGGCCCGCGACACCGGACGTTACCTGGTGGGGCTATTGGTTTTCCTCGGCCTGTTGGGAACCTTCTGGGGTTTGCTCGAGACGATCACCTCCGTCGGCGTCACGATCAGCAGCCTCGATACCCGGGCATCTGAGAGCGCCCTGATCTTCGAGGAGCTCAAGTCGGGCTTGGCCGCGCCGCTCCGGGGAATGGGAACGGCCTTTTCGTCATCCTTGCTCGGCCTTTCCGGATCCCTCGTGCTCGGCTTTCTAGAGCTGCAAGCGAGCAACGCTCAGAACCGCTTCTACAATGAGCTTGAGGAATGGCTTTCCGGGATCACCGAGCTGACGCCCGGCTCGGGATCGACAGACCAACTGACCCGCCAGCTCTACTCGGCCGTTTTCGAAATGCAGCGCTCGATCACGGAGCTGGCTGATCGTCTGAATGCGGCGCTGCCGCTGGAGCCGAACAGCAGCAGCCATGATGCTGTGCGAGAGCTGGCTCAGGGCGTCAACGAGCTGGTGGCGCAAATGCGGGCCGAGCAGAACGTCGTCCGTCAGTGGGTGGACGAGCAGGCGGCGCAGCAGAACCAGGTGACGGGGATGCTGCGTGAGCTCGCCGCCAGCTTCAAGCGACGCGGAGCGTAACGATGGCACGCGGGAGGGGCCGGCACGGCGGGCAGTACGGTGAGTTCTGGCCGGGCTACGTCGACGTGCTGTCGACGCTGCTCCTGGTCTTCACCTTCCTGCTCTCGATCTTCATGCTGGCGCAGTACTTCGTCAGCCAGGAGTCGAGCGGAAAGGATGCCGCCCTACGCCGGCTCACGCGCCAGATCGCGGAGCTGACAAACCTGCTGTCTCTCGAGAAGGGCAAGGCCAAGAACATTGAGGACGAGCTTGCCGCGCTGCAGGCAACGCTAGCGACGTTGCGGGAGGAAAACGAGCGCCTGACCGGTCTCGTCGCTGAAAAGGAAGAGGCGGTTCGAGGCAGCCAGGCCCGTATCAGTGCCTTGACCTCTGACCTCGACGAGCAGACGAAGATCTCCAACGAGGCTCTGGCCAAAGTCGATCTGCTCAACCAGCAACTGCTCGCGCTCAGAAAGCAGATCGCGGCGCTGAACGAAGCCCTCGAAGCCTCCGAACGTAAGGATCAAGAATCGCAGGAGCGCATTAGGGATCTTGGACAGCGGCTCAACGCAGCGTTAGCCCGTCAGGTGCAGGAGTTGCAGCGCTATCGCTCCGATTTCTTCGGCCGCCTCCGTGAGCTGTTGAAGGACCGCAAAGACATTCGCGTCGTTGGCGACCGGTTCGTCTTCCAGGCGGAGGTGCTCTTCCCGTCAGGCCAGGCCGAGCTGACGCCCGAGGGCCTGGCCGCCATCGACCAACTTGCGACCGCCATCCTCGAGCTGGAGCGGACGATCCCGCCGGAGATCGACTGGGTGCTGCAGGTCGATGGCCACACGGACAGGCGGCCCATCAGCAGCTTCCAGTTCCCATCCAACTGGGAGCTGTCGACGGCGCGCGCGATTTCGGTGGTCCGCTATCTGATCTCGCGCGGCGTCCCGCCGAACCGGCTTGTCGCCGCGGGCTACGGCGAGTTTCAGCCGCTCGAAGAAGGCGACAGCGAAGAGGCCTTCCGCCGCAATCGCCGCATCGAGCTGAAGCTGACTAATCGCTGAGCAACTGGCGGCCCAGTATTCACTTGCGACCGGTGCGCGCGTATTAGGCGGCGTTGCAGATTACTGCGCCGCCTCCCCGGCGAATTGCAGATCGGCAAGGCGGGCGTAGAGGCCACCCTGGCGGATCAACCCCGCGTGCGAGCCTTCCTCGATGATGCGCCCGCCGTCGAACACGAGGATCCGGTCAGCCTTCTGAATGGTCGCGAGGCGATGTGCGATCACGAGCGTCGTGCGGCCGCGCATCACCTCCTCGAGAGCCTTTTGCACGGCCACCTCGCTTTCTGCATCGAGCGCGCTCGTTGCCTCGTCGAGCAACAGGATCGGCGCGTTGCGGAGAATGGCGCGGGCGATGGCTATGCGCTGCCGCTGGCCACCCGATAGCGAGACGCCTCGCTCACCGAGCTGGGTGTCGTAGCCCTGCGGCAAGGCGGTGATGAACTCGTGAGCCTGCGCCAAGCGGGCGGCCCGCTCCACCTCCTCGCGGCTCGCATGCGGGCTGCCGTAGCGAATGTTCTCGGCCACGGTATCTGCAAAGAGCGCGACCTCCTGAGGCACGAGCGCCATGCGCTTGCGAAGCTGCACAAGGTCGGCCTGCCCGATCGGCACGCCATCGACGCGAATTTCACCCGCCTCGGGATCATAGAAGCGGAGCAACAAATTGAAGACAGTGCTCTTCCCGGCTCCGGACGGACCGACGATGGCCACGGTCTCGCCGGGTGCTACATCGAAGGAAACATCGGTGAGAGCGGATTCACCTCGCGATGGATAGCGGAAGCTAACATGCCGGAATGAAATTTCGCCTCGGGCAGGCTCCGGCAACGGCACCGGCCGATCGGGCGTACGGATCTGGGGCTTTACCGCGAGAAGCTCCGCAATCCGTTCGGCAGCTCCGGCCGCCTGACTGACCTCACCCCAGACCTCCGAAAGCTGGGCCAGCGCAGCGGCCGCGAAGACCGCGTAAAGCACGAACTGGCTGAGGCGGCCGCCCGTGATCTCGCCGCGCACGACGGCGTCCGCGCCATACCAGAGCACGCCCACGATGCTGGCGAAGACGAGGAATATCGTCATCGCCGTAAGTCCCGCCCTGGCCTGAAGGCCCGATCGGGCCGCATCGAAGGCCCTCTCCACCGCCTTGGCAAACCGGTCGGACACGAAACGCTCATTCGTGAAGGCCTGCATCGTCCGCACCGCGGTCAGGTTCTCGACCGCGAGAGCGGATGCCTCCGCCAATGTGTCCTGGGCTCGCCGCGAGCGGCGGCGCACGAGCCGTCCGTAGGCGATGAGCGGCAGCACGATCACAGGAATAGCGATGAGCACCAGGAAGGAAAGCCCGGGGCTCGTCACGATCATCATCGCGAGCGCACCGACCAGCATGATCGCGCTGCGCAGGGCCTGGCTGATCGCGGTCCCTGCCGCTGCCTTGATCTGCGT
>QGVC01000318.1 GCA_003242645.1 Pseudomonadota bacterium | reverse complement strand
CAGCCAAATTCAACGCTAGCTTGCTCAGCGGAGCTGTGCAGATCGCGTCGACCTTGCCAGTGGTCGCGAGCTTCACTGCAAGATCGACGGCCTCGAACGCCGCGTGACCCGCTTCCGCCGATATAGAGGCCGGTGCCACTGCTTGGCCAGTTCCGACGTCGAGAAAGGCGACCGGCGACTGATGAAGTTGTTCGGTTGAGACCCGATCCGCCCCGGCCTCGAGTCCGAGAGCACGGGCGGTTGCTTCGTATGTGGCAAAGCAACCGATGAGGACGAGGGCAAGCTCTCCCGCTTCGAGAGCAGGCCGAAGGCGCTCGACGGCCTTCAACATAATTTCCGGGCCGATCCCTGCTGGATCGCCCATTGTCACAGCAACCCGCTGCACGCCCCCCTCCCAATCTGAGCATATTCGTTCAAAATATTTCAGGAGTTGTCAATTTCTTTCAGATCGCGACGGGCACGAAGCTGGAAATAGCGGAGCGTCGACCCACTCGGCTGGCATTCCTGCCACCATAGGTCGTCTTCTGGTGTAGACACTCTTTTCTGTAGAAGTCTCAGCGGGCCTAAACGGGCACCATCGTCAAAGTGGTACCTGTGCTCCTGATGCTCTCCGCGATTTCGGCCGGCAACTTCGAGTCCGTGATGATCTCGTCGACCGCATCGACGGTGCAGATCAGCGAAAACGACGGTTCCTGAAACTTGCTCGAGTCTGCCAGCACGATGACTTTGCTCGCAGCGCCGATGATCGCCCGCTTCATGTGGGAGGCCTCGATGCTGGTTTCGCTAAGCTTAAGGTCGCAGATTGAATGTGTGCCTATGAAGGCCAGATCAGCATGTATCTCTTGAAGGAAGTTGGTGCCCGGGCTGCCGATGAGCGTTGTTGAGCCGGGACGCACGGTGCCCCCGATGACGATCGTTGATATTCCCGTCTCCTGAGCAAACAGGGATGCAGTGGTCAAATCGTTGGTGATGGCGGTCAAGGAAATCCGGCGCGCTATGACGGCTCGGGCGGCTTCCCGGACCGTCGAGCTGCTATCGAAGATGACACTATCGCCTGCCTCGACCCGTTTGGCAGCCTCGCGGCCAATGGCAGCTTTTTCAACGCGGGCGATATGGGCTGAAATCTCGAAGTGGGGCTCGAACATTGATCGCGTGCGGGCAAGCACTGCGCCGCCATGTGTGCGATCGATGTAATTCTCGCGCTCAAGGTATTCGAGGTCGCGCCGGATCGTAGACGGCGAAACGCCGATCAACTCGGCAAGCTCCGTGATCGAAGCGGCGTTGACGCGGTTGAGATGGTCTAAGATCAATCCGCGGCGCTGTGCGGGAATCATGTGGGACGGTTGGGTTTGAGGACTTATTCTTCCCGTGCGCCCGAAGATACGGTCGGCATCAAACTAAGACAAGCTCATCCCCATTGCTTCTGGCGCGAGCCTCGTCTAGCCCGACGTGCTCCTCGCGGCGACAGCCTCATCTTTGAACAGCCAGGCGAATACAAGGTCCATAGACCAGATAAAGCAATTCTGCATTGCTCCGCGGGAGGTCGCGCCTGTGGTCCTCAAGCTCGCTTTCCCCGGCGCAAGTGAGAGTAGCTCAATTGCTCGCGTGGCTAGCAGGTCCGTTCCAATCACGAATGTTCGAAATCCCTGATATGAAGGCCAAGTGCTCCATATAGATAGAGGCTTAGAGCGGGTGCTACGCTTAGATCATAGGAGCTCGTGGAGCTGCCAGATGGTGTGCGAGACTTTGCGAAGGCGGCGGTGAGTGTCTGCGTGTCTGCCATCGACGCTGCATGTCGCATCGTCGCACGCAAGCAGCTGATTGAGGAGGAGATTTCCAATGGCGAGCCACGGATATGAGAGCGGGCGGCTTGATCTTCCGTTCGTCGGGCTGTGTACATTCGGGAAACGCCCGCTCTGCCTGGATTGGGACAAAATCGATGCGGACGTGGCAGTGCTGGGCGTACCGTATGATATGGGCACCCAGTACCGCTCGGGCGCGCGTTTTGGCCCACGGGCTATTCGCGAGGCCTCGACTCTGTTCTCATTCGGACACAGCGGCGCATACGACCACGAGGACGACAAAGTGTATTTGCCTGTCGACAAGGTCCGAATTGTCGACATCGGCGACGCTGACATCGTGCACACCGACACCGCGAAGAGTCACGCCAACACGGAAATGGCTGTCCGCAAGATCTTGGAAAGGGGCGCGCTCCCTGTGGTGTTAGGCGGCGATCACGCTGTCAACATTCCTTGTATCAGAGCCTTCAGAGACCACGGGCCGATCCACATCGTGCAGATTGACGCGCATCTTGATTTCGTTGATGTGCGTCACGGCGTCCGGGAGGGTCACGGAAATCCCATGCGCCGTGCCGCGGAGCAGCCACATGTCAGCGGCCTTACCCAAATTGGAATCCGAAACGTGTCCTCCACGGCGCGGGAAGGATATGACGATGCCCGTCAGCGTGGCTCGACAATCTTGTCCGTAAGACAAGTGCGCAAGCTCGGCACAGAGGGGGTTCTCGCTAAGATCCCGGCCAATGCTCGCTATTACGTAACGATTGACATCGATGGTTTTGATCCATCTATCGCACCTGGGACTGGCACCCCGAGCCACGGCGGCTTTCAGTATTACGAAGTCATGGAAATCCTTCAGGGCCTGGCTCGACGCGGTGAAGTCGTCGGCATTGATCTGGTTGAAGTCGCCCCCGCATATGACCCCTCAGGCATTACCAGTTTTCTCGCGGCACAAGTGCTGCTGAATTTCCTGGGCTACATCTTCGCTGAGAGGGAATCGCGGAAGGGTTAAATTGGGCGAAGGAGGAACGGCACGATGAACGCGAACGGACGGCAGGGCACGGTCCAAGTAATCCCAGCGCGTAGGGGCGTGGCAGCGCGTGTGGCGAAAGGACAGGTAGTGACCGTGATCAACACCCACGGTAGCCAAGTGGTGGATACTTGGGCGTTCTGCGCCGACGACATCTCCGAGTTTATGTCGATGGAGCATAGCCGCGCCGCAATGCTCAAAGTGAACCCCAAGGTGGGTGACACGCTGCGTAGCAACAAGCGTCGTTCTATGCTAACTATCGTCGAGGATACCTCCGGCGGCGTGCATGACACTCTCATTGCTGCGTGCGACCGCTATCGCTACGAGCAACTGGGTCATGTGGGCTATCACGACAATTGCACGGATAACCTTAAGAGCGCCCTTGCTGCTCTCGGGCTTACGCCGCCCGAGATCCCGTCTCCCCTCAATCTTTTCATGAACATTCCGGTCAATGCACAGGGCGGAATTTCGTTCGAGGCGCCCATCTCAAAGCCGGGATCCTACGTCAGCCTGCGAGCCGAAATGGACTTGATCATTGCTTTTTCAGCCTGCCCGCAAGACCTTATTCCGATAAACGGGGTGGCGTGCACCCCCACCGATGCGCACTATAGAATCGATAATCCTTCACCCGGCACCTAGGCAGTGCACTCATCTTCAACCGATAATTCCACCGGCGCTGCGGCCGAAGCTTCCTTCAATTCTGAGGAAGGCTTGTAAGCACCCACTCTTCGGCGCAGCTCCTGCACGAAAATACGTTGGGCCAGCGAAGGCTCCTTGTGATTGGGCGATATGATGACGAAGGGCGAGCGAATCTGCGCTTCGGGTACGAGCAATGGCCTCAGCCGGTTCTTTTGCTCGAAAATGGCCGCGAAATGATCGGGCAAATAACCGATGAAACGGCCGCTCAGGATATACATGGCTTGCGCTTCTATATTCGAAGCGTAGGCCCCGACCTTGGCGTTAGGAATGTGCCGTAACTCGGATTTGTTGGCGTATGGTCGCACAACGATCTGCGCCGCTTCGACATCCGCCTTCGTCACAACCTTTTTTGTGAAAAGAGGGTGACGCTCGCTGCAATAAAGTGAGTGAATTTCGCAGTGGAACTCGTCCTGCGAAAAACCGCGTAAATATGCGATGCGCGGCGAAATGGCAAAATCGATACCATTCTTGGCGAGGTCGGCAATAAGCTGCTCCGGTGACCCTATTGTGATGCGAAGATCGACTTCGCTAGCTCTCGCGACGAACTGATTGATTACGTCGTCGAGGCCGAGAGCCTTATCGGTGAGGGTTGCGTCGACGATCCCGACTCGTAGCATACCCGTGGCGCGCGATCTAAGCTCGCCAAGCTGCTGTTCAAACCTTGCGATCGCCGAGGTTAATGAATGGGAATACTCGTAGACCGCGC
>QGVC01000022.1 GCA_003242645.1 Pseudomonadota bacterium | reverse complement strand
ACAACCATTGACAACCATTCAAACTCTTGGTCAGACGCGGCCACGGAGAACAAATATGGCCGCACGGGATGGAACAGCTCCAAGGAGGCGGTCATGCGAATCTCGTCTTGCCGCATTCGGGGTCTCATCGGTGCGCTTGCACTGGCGTTTGCCATTCCGGCGACGACGGCGCCGGCCAAATCCGCCGATGCGGTCCGCGTGGCTATGGGCGACGTCGTCTCGGTTGAGACGCTGGCCTTCGTGATTGCCCTTGAGCGCGCCAAGGAACGCGGGATCGCCTACGAATTAACGTCCTTCGCCAAGGAAGATCTGGCGATTCAGGCTGTCGTCAACGGGCAGGCCGATCTCGGCATGGGCACGCCCTATACGGTGATGCAGAAGAGCAAGGTGCCCTTGAAAATTCTTTTCCAGGTGACACGGCTCGTGTTCTTCCCAGTCGTCGATAACTCCTACAAGACCTGGAAAGATCTCGACGGGCAGCCTTTTGTATTCAATTCCCGCGGCAGCGGCACTGAAGCCATAGGCAATATCATCGCAAAGCGCGAGGGGATCACTTTCGGCCAGCGCAGCTATATTCCGGGATCGGAAAATCGCGTCATCGCGATGATCAATGGCCAGATCAAAGCGACCATCGTCGATCTCGCGAACAAAAATCTGCTGCTCAGCAAAGCGGGAGATCGGTTCCACGTTCTTCCGGGCGTCGACATTCCCGCAAGCGACGAGCTCCTCTTCGGACAGGCGGAGTGGATCGAGAAGAATACGGACAAGGTCGACATCATCGTCGAAGAGCTTCTGAAGCTCTGGCGGGAAATGGCTAACGATCCCTCAATCATTGAGACGGAACGCGCAAAGCGAAATCTGCTCAAGGACCAGCCGCAAGAAGTCATCTCGGGCGTGACCGAATTTTACACGCAGGGGGTCAAGGAAGGCATTTTTCATCCTTCTGGCGGCATCGACGCAGCAAAAGCGGATTTTGAATTCTATGTTGAGGCTGGCCAGTTGCAGGGGCCCGCTTCGGAGCTCAAGGTGGAGGATTTCTGGGACTTTGGTCCGCTCGAGAGGGCCCGCAAGAAGCTTGGTGGCTAATGGGATTTGGGCGCGCCTCGATGAAGGCGCGCGCCGAGGTCATTGAAACTTCCTTCGGGAGCCGCTGATGCGTCAAAGGGCCGGAATGCTTGGAACAGCGACGGAAACGTCGGCGCCAGTCCTCAAGCCGCAACGTTTGGCATCTTTGTTTCAGCACGCCCTCTTTTTACGGCTATTGTCTCTCATTGTGGTGCTCGCGGCCTGGGAGTGGGCGGGACGCATTCCTATCAGCCCGTCCTTCCCGACATTTCTCGAAACGGTGTCGGCGACGCTGGAAATGATCGCCGATGGATCGCTCCAGGCCGCGCTTCTCGTAACTCTTCTCCCTTTAGTGATCGGGGTTGCCATATCGGCTGTCGTTGGCGTCTCGATTGGCATTGTCATGGGGCTTGATTCGCGAGCCGAATGGCTGGGGGTTCCCGTTTTCATCGTACTGCAAGCAGCCCCGCTCGCGGCCCTCGTTCCGCTTCTGGTTTTGGCCTACGGCATCGGGCTTGCCACCAAGGTGCTCGTCGTCTGCATCATGGCCATGCCGGTAGTCGTGCTGAATTCGTTCAAGGCCATCCGGCATGCGCCTGTCTCGCTTATTGAAATGGGACGGGCATTTCTCGGCTCGCGTCGCCAGATCATCGCGAAGATCATTTTACCGTCCGCGGCGCCCGTAATTTTTGCGGGGCTGCGGCTTGGGACGGCATCGGGCTTCGTTGGCGCGATTCTGGCTGAGCTGCTCGTGACGCCTACAGGGATCGGCGATATCATTACTTACAATCAGTCGATTGCCGAATATCCGAAGATGTACGGCGCGATTGCGGTCGTGATCGCTCTTTCCGTGTGCTGCGTCGAAAGCCTGGAATGGCTCGAGCGCCGCTTCTTTCGCCCCGAGAAACGAGGTCACGCATGACTGCTGTGCAAGCTGCCGGAACGCTCGTCGCGGCGATCCAGAAACGCGCGATGGTCGAGGTTCGCGGCGTGTCGAAGATTTATCCTGGCGGCGTCGAGGCGCTCACCAGTATTACGCTCGATTGCCCGGAAGGTGCCCTGACGACGCTCCTTGGACCTTCCGGTTGCGGCAAGACCACTCTCCTCAAAATTATTGCCGGCCTCATCCCGCCGACGAGCGGCGAGGTGCGCGTCAATGGGCAGCTCGTGACTGGACCCGGGCCGGAGCGCTCTTTCGTGTTTCAAGACTTCGCGCTGCTACCCTGGGCAACCGTTTTGCGAAATGCGGCTTTCGGCCTTGAGCTCCGAGGGGTGCCGAAATCTGAACGCGAAGCAATTGCGGAGCGGTATGTGGCCAAGGTTGGCCTCAAGGGCTTCGAGCACCGTTATCCGCACGAGCTCTCCGGCGGCATGCGCCAACGGGTTGGTCTCGCGCGGGCCCTCGCCGTCAACGCCGATGTCATCCTCATGGATGAACCATTTTCCTCCGTGGATGAGCAGACACGGCGAAAATTTCAGGAAGACCTTCTCGAACTCATCGCCAATGAGCGCAAGACCTTCGTTTTCGTAACGCACTCGATCGAGGAAGCGGTCTACCTCTCGAACCGCATCGTTCTCCTTTCGAGAAGGCCGAGCACCGTTTCGGATATTATCGACGTCAAGCTCCCGCGCGGCAATCCGGATGAAATACGCCGGCATCCAATCTACCTCGACACGATCGAGACCATCTGGCGGGGGCTGAAGCGGTATCTGGATTGAAGGGACGTCATGCAACTTTTCGGGCGCCGACTACCCGCAATGACCTCACTGCTCATCTGGGCCGCCTTGTGGGAGGCTTTGGGCCAGAGTGGGGTCACGATCATCTTGCCGCCGCTTTCCGCCATTTTCGGACGGCTCGGAGAGCTTCTCGTCAACGAGACGTTTTGGAACGCACTGGCGCTTACGGCGCGCACCTATCTTCTCGGTACCGGGATAGCCATTGTTGTTGGCGTTCCGATTGGTCTGCTCATGGGGCGCGTCACTGTGATCGACCGATTGCTGCTTCCCTGGGTCAATACGTTCATCAGCGCTCCGTTGACTGCGCTTGTTCCGGTCATCATGGCGTTGTTTGGGTTCGGCGAAACCACAATCGTCCTGACGGTCCTGCTCTTTGCCATTTGGATCATCATCCTCGACGCGCGGGCCGGAGCGCGTGCGGTCTCGCCGTCGTTGGTGGAAATGGCGCTCGTTTTCGGGGCAACCCGCCTCCAGACCTTCACCAAGATTTTCGCGCTGGCGGCTTTACCCGAGATCCTCACCGGAATTCGGCTCGGTCTAATCCGCGCTGTGAAGGGCGTGATTATCGGCCAATTGCTCGTATCGGTCGTAGGCTTTGGTCACTTGTTCGAGATTTACTCGTCCAATTTTCTCATGGAGCACATGTGGGCCTTGCTGCTTGTGCTCTTTGCCCTCGCGTTCGCGATCGATGAGGGGCTTGGGTATCTCGAGCGACGCGTAGAGTTTTTCGCCAGCGCGCGACAGTAATCAAGATAAGGGAGCACAAGCACGTGCAGCAAAAAACCGATCCAACATACGTCATTCCCGCTCCGGTGCAGGTCGCCGTTCCGGTTCGAGGAACGAGCTCGCTGTTTCCGGTCCACCGCATTTACTGTGTAGGGCGCAACTATGCAGCGCACGCAATCGAAATGGGCGGGGACCCGGATAGAGAGCCGCCGTTCTTCTTCCAGAAAAACCCGGATAACCTGCTGCTCGGCGGTGCCGATTTTCCCTATCCACCGAAAAGCACCAACGTCCATTTCGAAGTGGAAATGGTCGTCGCGCTGGCAAAGGGCGGAAAAGACATCCCTCTAGAGGCGGCCCTTGAGCATGTGTTCGGCTACGCGGTCGGGATCGACATGACGCGCCGCGATTTGCAGGACGAGTGCAAGCGCATGGCCCGACCGTGGGAGGTCGCGAAGGCCTTCGAGCACTCGGCACCGATGAGCGATATTGTGCCCGCAAGCGAGATCGGACATCCCACCCACGGTGCCATTTGGCTCAAGGTCAACGGCGAGACTCGACAGCAGGGCGATCTCAATCAGCTCATTTGGAAGGTGCCGGAAATTATTTCTTATCTCTCAGGCCTTTTCGAGCTGAAACCCGGTGATCTCATCATGACCGGCACTCCGTCCGGTGTCGGCGCAATACAGCGCGGCGACGTCATGCACGGCCACGTGGACAGCGTGGGAGACGTGGTGGCGAAGGTGGTGTGAATCACTGTGGCGCGGCGGGCGTACAGCAAACGGCCTTATCTATTTTATCGACGCAACAGCCTGTGCGACGCGCCGCTGATTCGCAGCAAAACTGGTCGATGCCCTCATTCAGTGCCACGCCAACTCCTAGTCTCAGCTATGCAGCATGACTCACCGAAGGCGCGGGCTATTTGCCATCATGGAAGAGCCTGGATTCGAAGGCATCGTGGCGAAGGCAGCGTCCTGAGCTTTCGCTCCGAGCGTCCCCACGGAATGGGTGCAGGTCAAATCCAAGAGGTGGATCGAGGCGAATAGAGGGCGATGGCCCTCTCGGCGGAGAAGGATATGGATCGGGTCGCGTCGCGACTGTCACGCAATGATGCGCAAGTCCAGGAACCGCGCAACTGCAGCAATTCCTGGCCACGCAGGTCAGACTCTCAATCCGCGATTGCTGTTCTTCTCGACTCGATGGGTGCCTTTCCAGATCCTGGTCTGTATCCGGCAGGTGCGTTGTCGCAAGTCTGATCAGGTCGTGGCATAGCGAGATGGCTAACTGAGAAGAGACCTGACCCGCGCCTTGAGTTTCCGGCGGATCGGAAGAGATTCTGTTAAACGGGACCAGTTCAGATCGAGTGTCAAATCGAGGCCCGATTCGAGAAAGAACCACAGCATCGGGACCTCCAATGCGCGCGACAGTTCGTACAGTCGACCGCACGTGATCGGGTTGTCCCCAGACTCATACTTGATGAGCTGCTCCCAGGAGATGCCGAGCTTGCTGGCGAGATCTTGTTGGCTCATCCCAAGCTCAACACGTCGTTGCTTAATGCGCTGGTCGACGTGCTGATCGATGGTATTCGCCTTCCTCATCGCAGAGAAACGTTTACGAGGCTCCGCCTTGTCTGGATAAATCGCCTTCCCTTGCGCGGAACTTGTGCTAGGGCATGTCTCCCTTACCGGTGAAATAAATTTCATCGCTTGAATGATCGTGCAATTGCCTTGACAGACCGGTGCGGATTTTCTATCGGTCGATCGCGGTAGAATTTTCTACAAGTGAAATTTCTTGCAATAATCTGCGTTCCAACAAGGGAGGGCGCACAAGTGGAGGAAGCGATGAAGAGGACAATGCTGGCTACCTGTGCGGCGTTGACGATCTGTCTGGGTGCGGACGAGGTTTTCGCCCAGAGCAAGTTCCAGTGCAAACCGGGGGAGACCTACATCATGAACGTTATGGTCTCCGCACATCCCTACTGGGTGCCTGTCTATCAGGGCTTCAAGCAGGCCGCGGCGGCCATGGGCTGCAAGACCATCTTCTCAGGCACACCGGACTACGACATCACCAAGCAGATCGCTTCGTTTGAGCAGGATCTGGCCAAAAAAACCCGCTGGCATCCTGCTGCATCCGATGCAGGCCGATCCGTTCATTGAGCCGATCAACGCCGCCATAGACAGCGGCGTCGCGGTGGTAACTTTTGCCGCCGACTCGCCGAAGTCGAAGCGGACCGTGTACATCACATCCGATAATGTTGCCGAGGCGAAATTCGCTGCCGAGGAAATCGTCCGGCAGGTCGGCGACAGCGCCGAGTACGCCGTGCTGGAAAATCCGGGTCAGAGCAACCATGACCTGCGGGTAACGGCGTTCATCGATTACATGACGCAGAACTATCCCAAAATGAAGCTGGTCGGCCGGCAGGCCACCAACCAGGACACCAACGCTGCCTATCGCGCGACAGCTTCGATCCTGCAGGCAAATCCCAATCTTCGTGCGATGTGGATTCCCGAAGCGGGCTCGGCGGAAGGAGCGGTTGCTGCGGTGCTAGAGGCCAAAGCCAATGTGCTGATTATCCACGCCGACATTACGCCGACCACGCTCGAGCACATTAAGGCGGGCAACATCCACATGGCGCTCAATCCCAATCAGGGCATGCAGGGCTTCATGGGATTCATCGCCACCTTCCTATCCGCCCATCCGGACATGTTCGATCCCTTCAACGACTACAAGATCTCGGGCTACAACCCGGTGCAAATTCCCTTTATCGACAACGGCTTCGCCGTGATCACGAAGGAAAACGCCGACGCCTTCGACCTCAACAAATACATGGAAGGCCGTGATCCGAGCTGAGGTGGCGCGTGCGATGCCCCGCTCGCGGGCATTGCTTCCGCACGGAGAGGAAATGCCCGCACTGCCAACCGAGGAGCCTGTCCTCGAGATTAGAAAGCTCTCGAAGTCGTTCGGGCCAATTTGGGCCCTGCGCGGGGTCGACTTCGAGCTCAGGCGCGGCGAAATCCATGCGCTCGCCGGAGAGAACGGGGCGGGCAAGTCGACGCTAGTCAATATCATCGACGGCATACTTCGGCCGGACGAAGGCGAAATCTGGCTTTTCGGCGAGCCGGTGAATATCACCTCGCCTGCCGTCGCCCAGAAATACGGCATCGGTTTTGTCCATCAGGAAATTGCCCTCTGTCCCGATATCTCTGTGGCGGAAAACATTTTCATGTGCCGCACCGCGACCAGCCGCAGCTTTTTCACAGATGCGCGCGCGCTGGAACGGGAGGCGGCGGAAATCCTTAGGGATCTCGGCGACATCGATCCGGGCAGGAAAGTCGGCTCGCTGTCCATCTCGCAGCAGCAGCTGGTCGAGATCGCCAAAGCGCTTACGCTCGACTGCCGCATCCTCATCCTGGACGAGCCGACCGCAGCACTGACCGAGCGTGAAGCCCAGCTTCTCTTCCGCATCATGCGGCGGCTCGCGGCACGGGGAATTTCCATTATCTACATATCGCATCGCATGGCCGAGATCTTCAGCAATTGCGACCGGGTGACCGTGTTGCGTGATGGCCAGTACATCACAACGCTGAACATCCCCGAAACGACGCCCGACGAAGTTGTGAATGCCATGGTGGGCCGCGTCATCGGCAATTACTATCCGACGAAGCTGGCTCCCCATGAACAATCGCCTGAACCAATTCTCGAGGTGCGGGGGCTCAGCGAGAGGCGGCGCTTCCGCGATATCTCCTTCGAATTGCGGCGAGGCGAAATCCTCGGCTTCGCTGGGCTGATCGGGGCAGGGCGAAGCGAAATCGCCCGAGGCATCTGCCGGCTCGAGGGCGAGGTGACCGGCGAGATCCGGCTGCATGGGCGACGGGTCAAGGTGAGTAGCTACGCCGACAGCATTCGCGAAGGAATTGTTTACCTTTCGGAGGATCGAAAGGGCGACGGGCTGTTTCTCGATCTTCCCATCACCGCCAATGTTTCTGCCCTGCGTGTCGAGCAGGTGGCGAACGCATTCGGCATCATCGACGAACACAAGGAGTGGGAGCAGGCCGAAACCCTCGGCAAACGGCTCGGCCTCAAATGCGACCACGTCGGGCAGCCGGTCTCGGCGCTGTCCGGCGGCAACCAGCAGAAGGTCGCCCTGGCAAAGATGTTGTCGGTCGATCCTAAAGTTATCTTTCTCGATGAGCCGACGCGGGGCGTCGATGTCGGTGCAAAGTCCGAAATTCATCGCATTCTGCGGAACCTTGCGCAGAACGGCGTCGGCATCGTCGTGATTTCTTCTGAACTGCCGGAGCTGATCGGCGTCTGCGACAGGATACTGGTAATACGGGAAGGACGGCTTGTCGGCGAGGTCAGCGGCGACGAAATGACGGAAAGCCGCATCATGTATCTCGCCTCAATGGGCGAACCGGGGCGATTGGCATCATGAAGAGCGATGTTTCCATCGGAGCGGCTGCTGGCGCGGACAAGCGAAGCGGGCTTGCGGCTGCAAGCGGACTCTCTCATTCGCTGAAGCGCCTACTCGGCATGCGAGAAACTGGGCTGATCCTGATCATCCTGGTGCTGTTCGCGGTAATGTCCTTCGCCTCGCCCTATTTTCTGACCTGGAACAACATGCGGGCCATGGCGATGGCCTTCGCGGTCGAGGGCATCGTCGTGGTCGGCATGACGATCCTTCTCATTTCGGGCGGCATCGACCTCTCGGTCGGTTCAGTCACGGCGCTGGCGATGGTAATCGCTGGTCTTCTGTTCCTGAGCGGCTTCGATCCTTGGATTGCGTCCCTCATTTCCATTGCCGCCTGCACCGCCATCGGCGCCACCATGGGCTTCTTCGTTACGAAGGTCGGCCTGCACCACTTCATCGTGTCGCTCGCGGTGATGGTGATCGCGCGCGGGCTTTGTTTACTAGGTACCGGTGGCAGGCCGCTGGGACTCTATACGCTGCCGCCTGAATTCAAGTTCATTGGTCAGGGATCGGTCGGCCCCATTCCGGTGGTGATCATCATCTTCGTCGTCGTGGTGGTGGTCTTCGATTTTCTGCTACGGCGCACGACCATGTTCCGCAAAGTGTTCTATACAGGCAGCAACGAAAAGGCAGCCGCCTATTCCGGTATCCGCACCAAGAAAGTTATTTTCCTGACGACGACGCTCAGCTCGGCGCTGTGCGGAGTAGCGGGTGTCATTTATATGGCCCGTTTCGGTTCAGCGCAGCCCACTTTCGGAATCGGCATGGAACTGAACGTGATCGCCGCGGCGGTCATCGGCGGAGCCAGCCTTTCCGGCGGTATGGGCACGATTTTCGGCGCCATTCTCGGCACCGTGCTCCTGTCCGTCGTGTCGAGCTCACTGGTGCTGCTCAACGTCTCCGTCTACTGGCAGGACATCATCCGCGGCTCGATTCTGCTGTCGGCCGTGACAATCGACCATTACATCAACAAGCGGCGTGGCTGAAAGTGGCAGACAGAAAAGACGATTTCGAGGCCATAAGGCAGATTTACACGGTGCTTATGCTCCATTTTATCGAGGGGATGAAGCAAAACGAGATTTCCCAGAAAATGAATCTGTCGCCGTCTAAGGTGAATAGACTGATATCCCAGGGAAAAAAACTTGGGATGGTAAAAATCTCTATCGAAAGTCCGTTTCAGAGCCTTGTGGAGCTTGAGCGGAAACTCAAAGGTATCGGCAGGCTCTCCGATGCAGTCGTAACGCCGACCGTGTCCGGCAGCCAAGAAACGACGCTGCAGCAGGTCGGTCGCGCTGCCGGCAACCAGCTGCTGGAATCGCTGCGCGATGGGGATGTAATCGCCATTACCGGCGGCAAGGCTGTAAGCGCGGTGGTAGAAAATTTGCGCCCCGAGCGCCAATTCGATGTGACCGTCGTGCCCCTGACAGGGGGCGTGCAAGGGAAGTTCTACACCGACGTCAATCATCTCGCTTCCCGGCTTGCGGAAAAGCTGGGCGGGAGGACGATGCTGCTGCACGCGCCGCTGTTTGCCGAAAGCGCAACTCAACGCGATCTGCTTCGCGAGATGGCGCCGGTGCGCGAAGTATTCAACCTTGGCCGAAAGGCGGCGATTGCGCTCGTCGGCATCGGATCCGTTCTCACGCCGGGATCAAGCTATTACGACCTGCATCCGCTCCCGGATCTCGACCCGGAGGAGCTCCTCCGCAAGGGTATCTGCGGCGAATTCCTTGCCCATCTCATTTGTGCCGACGGCCAAGTAGCGGATCACCCCCTGAACGAAAGATTGGTCGCCCTGTCGCCTGCTGAAATTGCGCAGTGCCGGCGAGTCATCGGTGTTGCGGCTGGGCCTGCGAAAGTCCAGCCGATCCTGGCTGCCCTGCGCGGTCGCTTCCTTCACACGCTGGTCACCGATGAGGAGACAGCGGCTCGCGCCCTCGAAGCACTGGAGCCCGTACGCAATGTCGCCTGAAACCGAGATGGAAACACATGAAATGCTGACCCGCGAGATCGGCCGTTCCGGTATTCGTGCTTCCGCAATCGGCCTTGGGACTTGGGCCATCGGCGGCTGGATGTGGGGCGGCACGGACGAGCGCGAGGCGATCGGCGCCATTAGGGCCTCGCTGGATGAAGGCGTTACCCTAATCGACACCGCGCCGGCTTATGGTCAGGGCCTTGCCGAGGAGATCGTCGGGAAGGCGATCCGCGGTCGGCGCGATAAGGTCGTGCTGGCAACCAAATGTGGCCTCGTCTGGCATACGACGAAAGGCAGGCATTTCTTCGATTATGATGGCCGTCCGGTGCACCGCTATCTCGGACGCGATGCGATTTTCTATGAAATCGAGCAAAGCCTCAGGCGGCTCGGGACCGACTACATCGACCATTACATCACGCACTGGCAGGACCCGACCACGCCCATCGAGGAGACAGTTGGCGCGCTCGAGGAGCTGAAGCGGCAAGGCAAGATCCGGTCGATCGGCGCGAGCAACGTCTCGCCGGAAGAGCTCAAGGCCTATATCGCAACTGGCCAGCTCGACGCCATTCAGGAAGAATACAGCATGATCGAACGGCGCATCGAGAAAGCGCTCCTGCCGATTTGTGCGGAGCATGGCGTCTCGGTCTTGTCCTATTCGACGCTGGCACTGGGTCTGCTCTCGGGAAAAATCGGTCCGGACCGGCAGTTCACCGGGGATGATCAGCGAAAGAACCATCCGCGCTTTTCCGTCGCCAATCGCGAGAAAGTCGCTCGCTTCATGGCGGAGATCGCGCCGATCGCCAAGGCCCATGGTGCAACCGAGGCACAGATCGTCATCGCCTGGACGCTCCAGCAGCCCGGCATCACCTTCGCGCTGTGCGGCGCGCGCAATCCGCGCCAAGCAGCGGAGAACGCGAAAGCCGGCCGCCTCCGCCTCGCATCGGATGAGCTCGCGCAGATCGACGCCGCCATTGCGCGCCATCTGACCGGGCTCGACGCGTGAACGCGATGCAGCCGGATGATGGCCGCAACGTTTCTGTCCGCCTGCAGCGCGACGCCGCCCTCAAAGCGGTGCGCAGCAATGGCGAGTTCGATGTCATCGTGCTGGGTGGCGGCATTAACGGAATCGGTGTTTTTCGCGAGCTCTCGCTGCAGAACCTAAGAGTGTTGCTCGTGGAGCGGCGGGATTTCTGCTCGGGCTGCAGTTCCGCGCCGTCGCGCATGATCCATGGAGGGCTGCGCTATTTGGAAAACGGCGAGTTCGGGCTTGTGCGCGAGTCCCTACGCGAGCGAGACGCGCTGTTGCGGAATGCGCCGCATATGGTCCGGCCGCTGCCAACCACCATTCCGATCCGCAAAGTTTTCTCCGGCATGCTCAACGGAGTGGCGGGCTTTCTCGGCCTGTCGAGCCGTCCGTCCAGCCGCGGCGCACTGCCGATCAAAATCGGGCTCATGCTGTATGACTGGAACACGCGTCACCGCCGACTCCTGCCAAGACACAAATTCCGCGGGGCACGCGAGACGCTTGCGCGCTGGCCGAAGCTCAATCCGCACCTGCGTTTTTCTGCCACCTATTTCGATGCGTGGATCTCCTATCCCGAGCGGCTCTGCATCGAGCTTCTCCTCGATACTGCGCGCATGGCACCGCGTTCGGTGGCGCTGAACTACGCTGAAATCAAACGTTCGGGCGACGGATTTCTGCTAGCCGACCGGACGAACGGCGAAACGATGGAGGTGCGCGCGCGCGCCATCGTCAACGCCACAGGGGCCTGGCTCGACGAGGCGAGGGCCAGTCTTGCGAACGGGAAGCCGCCGCAGGAGAGGTTCGTCGCCGGGACCAAGGGCTCGCATCTCATCATCGACAATGCGGAACTCCGCGAGGCGCTCGGCGGGCACATGATCTTCTTCGAGAATGAGGACGGGCGGGTCTGCATCCTCTTTCCCTATCTCGGCAAGGTTCTGGCCGGGGCGACGGATATTCGCGTCGACACGCCGGACCGCGTGCGGTGCGAGCCGGAGGAGCGCGAATACATTCTCGGGGCGATCCGGGAAGTTTTTCCCGACATCCGCGTGCGGGAGGAGGAGATCGTTTTCAGCTTCAGCGGCATCCGTCCTTTGCCGAAGAGCGATCACGAGTTCACGGGCCGCATTCCCCGGAGCCACTACATCCGGCGCGAGGACGGGCCGGTGCCGCAGTTCTGCATGATTGGGGGAAAGTGGACGACGTTCCGCGCCTTTGCTGAACAGGCCACGGATGCCGTGCTGGCCGAGCTCGGACAACCACGCATCCGTGGCACGCTCGACCTTCAGATAGGTGGCGGTGCGAATTTTCCCTCTTCGCAAGAAGAGCTCGAGCGAAGGCTGGTTGAGGAACACGGCATCTCGACGCGTCGCGCTGCCTGGCTCGCCGGCGCTTATGGAGCGTGGGCAGAGGAAGTGCTCTCCTTCTGCCGCGGGCGAGACGACGACAGGCCGCTTTCCGAGGGCACAGAAATTTCTGAGGCGGAGATTGCATGGCTGGCTCGGAGCGAAATGGCGGTCGAGCTTGAGGACATGCTGCTACGCCGCACGCCGCTCGCCATTCGCGGCGAGCTCTCGCTCGCGATCGTCCACCGCGTCGCAGAGGTGATGGCCGCGCAACTCGGCTGGAGCGAAAGCCGCCGGCAGGAAGAGATCGATCGGTTCCTATACAACCTCGAAACCTATCACGGCGTCTCGCGCGAGACGCTCGAAAGGCGTTCACTCCAAGGGAGCCTGCAATGCGAATAAGCACCAAGGCGCGAATGAACCGCCTGTTCAATCAAGGAGGGTGCCTCGACGTCGCGGTCGATCACGGAGTCTGCAACGAGCCGAGCTTTCTCGTGGGGCTCGAGGATATGCCGCGCGTCGTCGATATGCTGGTCAAGGCACGGCCCGACGCCATTCAGATGACCTACGGTCAAGCGGACCTGCTGCAGAGCCGCCCGGAACGGGACAAGCCGGCGCTGGTCATGCGTCTCGATATGGGCAATCCGTACAATTCCGTGCGCCACCGCGTCATGTGGTGCGAGCTGCAGAATTACGAGGAGCCGCTGATTGGCGCCCTCGAAATGGATGCTGCCTGCGTTGTGGTTAACTTATTCATGCTGCCGGACGAGCCTGATCTTTTTCGGCAATGCGTGCGCAATATCGCCCGCGTGCGCGCCGACTGCCACCGCTATGGCATGCCGCTGATGATCGAGCCCCTCGTCATGCTGCCCAATGATGTGCGTGGCGGCTATCAGGTGGACGGCAATGCCGAGAAGATAGTCACGCTGGTGCGGGTCGCCGCGGAAATGGGCGCTGACATTATCAAGGCCGACCCGACGGAAAATCCGGAAGACTTCCATCGTGTCGTCGAGGCAGCGCGCGTGCCGGTTCTGGTGCGCGGCGGGGGCAAGGAAGACCTAAAGACGGTGCTGGAGCGTTCCGCAGTGCTCATGCGCCAGGGCGCAAAGGGTATGGTCTACGGGCGCAATGTCTATCAGCATCCCAACCCAAGCTCGGTGGTAAGAGCTTTGATGGCTATCGTCCATGATGGGGCGGGCGGCGAAGAGGCGTGGGATATCTATAACCGTGCGTGAGAGAGGCACGTTCCTTCTCGGACTGGACGCGGGCAACACGGTCGTGAAGGCCGTGCTGTTCGACGCCGCTGGCCGGCAGCTGGCCTGGCACGCAGTGGACGGAGCGACGCACAAGCCGGGGCCGGGCATGGTCGAGCGCTCCGTGCCGGAACTCTGGGAGAATGCGCAGGTCGCCATTGCCGGATGTATCGAACGCGCCGGAGTTGATCCGCGTGACATCGCCGCCATTGGAACAGCGGGTCACGGCAACGGGCTTTATCTTTTGGATCCTGAGGGACAAGCGCTGATCGGCATCCAGTCGCTGGACACACGTGCGGCAAGCCTTGCCGAAGAACTCGACGCGCGCATCGGCGGAAAGGTGCACGCCATCAGCCTGCAGCGGCCCTGGCCGTCGCAGACGCTAGTGCTGCTTGCCTGGGTGAAGCGGCACCTGCCGGAGGTCTATGCGCGCGCGGCGACCGTGCTTTTCGCCAAGGATGTGCTGACTTGGAAGCTGACGGGCGAGCGCATTTCCGAGATTTCGGACATGTCGGGAGCCGGCGTGCTACGCCTGCCGGAATGCCGCTACGATCAGGAGTTGTTGGAGCTTTACGGGCTGGGGGATGCCTGGCGCCTGTTGCCCCCGCTGCATCTGCCGACTGACAGGATCGGGGCCGTCACGCTGGAGGCAGCGCGGGCGACGGGACTGGCGGAGGGAACGCCCGTGTTCGCCGGATATTTCGACGTGGTCGCTTCCGCCCTCGGCTCGGGGGTCGCGCGGGACGGTGAAGCCTCCATCGTCGCTGGAAGCTGGTCAATCAACCAGGTTTTTTCGCGGGAGCCTGTTCGCGACGAACGTGTGTTCATGGTCGCCGCCTATGGTCCCGGCCGGTTCGTGAACATGGACAACAGCGCCACCTCCTGTGCGAACCTCGAATGGTATGTCCGCACTCTGATCGAGCGTGACGGATATGCCGGGGATCCTTTCGCGCTGGTGGATGATCTCGTCGGAAAGACAACGCCCGCGCCAAACGATCCGCTCTTTCATCCGTTTCTTTACGGCGGCAGGCTCGGAGCGCATTTTCGTGGCGGTTTTTTCGGTCTTGCCGGTTGGCACACCGAGGGGCACATGCTGCGCGCGGTCCTCGAAGGGGTCATGTTTGAGCATCGACGGCATGTGGAGGTGCTGAAGCAAGCCGGGGTCGCGTTTTCGCGCGCCATTCTTTCGGGCGGCGGATCGCGTTCGCCGCACTGGCCTCAAATTTTTGCGGACGGGCTTGGATCCGAGATCAGTGTCGCGGAGTCTCGCGAGACGGGAGCGCTGGGCGCCGCCATGGGCGCTGCGGTAGGGGTCGGCATGTACGGCGATGTGGAGAAAGCGGTCGCCGCGATGGCGCGGCTGGCGGCCACCTACAGACCCGATCCAGCAATGCGCGCTCATTATGACCGTCGTTATTCGCTCTGGACCCGGCTAAACGCTGCTTTGGATCCATTCTGGCGGGAATTTGCGCGATGCGGAGCGGTGGCGTGAAGTTTGAGGGTCGATAGACGGTCGCTTTGTACGAGATCTGGGATAACAAGATCGAACGGTCGATCTCCCGTCCTTCAGCTGTACTTACCCCAACCGGGCGTCGTTCCACAGGTTTCGAGGTTTTCGCCGATGCGCCCGGGCAGTGTGAAGCTGCCCGGGCGCCAGATCGTTCGCTTCATCTCACCCGGTGACGCGCTCAATCACGACCGGGACAGGCCGGCATATTGTGTTGCACACTGGCGAATGCTGCTGAGCGTACGCGAGTAAGTCCTCGAGGTCCTTGTCCGAGCAGTCGGCCTTGACGTGCATGCGAATGCGGATCTGCTCGTAGCCAGGCGAGACGGCCTCGTCGAGCCCGAGCAAACCTTGCAGGTCGAGGTCGCCGGCAAGCTCCGTTGACAATTCCTTGATGACAATCCCGCGCGCCATGGCATGCAAGACAAAGGTGGTCGTTACGCAGCCAGCAAGGGCGTGCAGCAGGAACTCGACCGGGTTTGCGCCCTCGTTGTTTCCAAGCAGGACCGGCGGCTCGCCGTTGGTGAATTCGAAAGACGTGCTGCGCGAGTTGTCTTCCCGGCCAGCGCCATAGAAATCGCGGATCACCGAACGATTCTCTCCGCCATTGATCCAGGTATTGCGGGCACGAAACTGAAATTTTGCGAGGCTCTTGTCGGCCTTGATAGCGGCGATTGTTGCGAGGGCAGCGTTGACATCGAGGCCGTTGATGATAACCGGACTTTCAGCGACTGCAGATTGAGTAGTGCTCATGATCGATCTCCTCTGATTAGAAGCGGCATTCCCAAAAGGAGCCGCGACAGGGTTGGAAACTAGGTCAGAGGAGAGATTCTCAGTAGTGCCATTCTTGCTAAAATCGATCCATTCGTGCCACAAACAGAGACCCCTTGTTCATGAGAAACTCAGCTGCCGTCGACGCCTTGATCCTGGCGCTGCCGGAGACGGCCGGCTCGGCACTTTACGGCATGCTCGACGTCCTCGCGGCCACCGGGACGATATGGCGGGAACTTGTGGGCGAGGAGCCGGGTCTTCCACTGATCCGACCGCGTATCGTATCTCCGGAAGAGCGGCCGTTTCGCTGCGGCAATGGCATACCGGTCAGTCCCGATGTCACGATCGCGCAAGCGCGCGCGCCGGATGTGGTGATCGTGCCCGGAGCTATGGCTCGCCCCAACTGACGACATACGGGATCGCCATTCGGGCGTGAAAATGTGGCTGCGCCGTTGCTACGAAAGCGGCAGCTCGATTTACTCTGCATGCTCTGGATCGGTGTTGCTCGCAGCTGCTGGGCTGCTCGATGGCCGCGAGGCGACCTCTCACTGGGGCTACCACGACCTGTTCCGGAGGAGCTTCCCCAAAGTGAGGTTCAATCCTGCGCCCAATCTCGTCATTGCAGATCCAACGGGGCGCATCGTGACGGCCGGCGGCACGACATCCTGGCATGACCTCGCCATTCATATCATTTCGCGTCATTGCAGTCCCGGCGAAGCGTTACGCATCGCCAAGGTCTACCTGCTCAAATGGCACGGGGAAGGGCAACTTCCGTATGCCAGTCTCATACGCCGACAGCCGCACGCGGATTCCGTCGTGCGAAAGGCTGAAGGCTGGCTCTCCGCGCATTACCGGGAGCCTCACGCCGTTGCCGCCGTGGTGAAAGAGTGTGGAATTCCTGAGCGCAGCCTCAAACGACGCTTCAAGGTTGCCACAGGATCAACGCTGATTACCTACGCTCAGAACCTTCGTATCGAGGAGGCCAAACGTTTACTGGAAACCGGGAACAGTACGGCGGATGAGATTGCTGCGCTGGTCGGCTATGAAAACCCGGCATTCTTTCGGCGGGTGTTCAAGCGCACGACCGGGCTTACCCCAGGCGCCTACCGGCGCATGTTCCGACCGTTGAACGCAGCTTCAGCGCAAATCGAGAGGTGATGTCGCCCGGACTGCACGACATCGATGACCCACGAATCCAAGCTCGGTGAGTGGCGTTGCGGAAGCGATGGTTGGTGACTATTCCGGCGAGGTAGGCTGCGCTGTACCCTTGCACCGGCCCGATCCCGCTTTGATTTACGCGGCCCGAACGTCTCACATGCAACGGGGGTGGGCGGCGATAGGGCGAAGGTCGGAAAATTCTTGCAAATCAATACTGGCGGAGACGGGGGGATTCGAACCCCCGATACGCCTTTTGGGCGTATAACGGTTTAGCAAACCGCCGCCTTCAGCCACTCGGCCACGTCTCCCCTCGAACGGCACAGGCCCTTAGCATGGTAGCGGACCGCAGGTAAACCCGAAAGTGGGGCCGCTTTCAATCCGTTCAAGACGCCGCCTGTGATTGTACAAGGCTGCAGGACCAACCCTCGGGCTGGCGACCACGTCACCCATCCCCCGTTCGCGCCGAAAGGTCGGCTGGCTGCCACTCTGCGTGACAACTCCGAACAGGGTCCGGACGGGTAGCAACACAGCCGCGGGCTCTGCCTGAATGGCATTACTCCACGTTGGTGTGCTTGTACTTCTCCAGCAGGCGCCGTGGCTTCCTCAGGGCGTCACGGCGGAAGGGATCGCCAAGCTCCTGCGTCACCATCATCTCGATGACGGTCGTCTTGCCCTGCTTCATCTGGGCATCGACCGCCTTTTCGAGCGCCTCGCCCACCTGTTCGAGGTTGCTGACAGTGACACCCTCGGCGCCGAGCGAGCGGGCGACCTCCGCCCAGGACGGGTTCTTGAGGTCCACGCCCTCGAAGCGGCGATTGTAGAAGTCCACCTGGTTCTTCTTCTCCGCGCCCCACTGCTTGTTGTGGAAGACGACAGCGGTGACGGGAATGTTCTCGCGCACGCAAGTGAGGATCTCGCCGAAGCTCATGCCCCAGGCGCCGTCGCCCACATAGGCGATGGCCGGACGCTCCGGGCAGGCCACCTTGGCGCCGATGATGGTCGGCAGGGCGTACCCGCAGTTGCCGAAGCTCATGGCCGCGAACATGCTCGGTGCCTGGTTGAACCGCAGATAGCTGTTCGAGACCGAGCAAATGTTGCCGATGTCGGTCGAGACCATGGCGTTCTTCGGCAAGGCCTTCTCGAGCTCGCGCAGCATCTGGCGCGGGTGCATGTAAGGAGAGTCCTTCGCGACCTCGAGGCTCCAGGGATCGCGCTCATGCGTCCACTCTGAGAGCTCCTTTTCCCAGGCGTCCTTCTCGGCCTTGATCTTCTGCAACCGCTCCGAGGCGTTCCGGCGCGCAACGGGATCGCGGTTGGCGAGGCGATGATGTAATGCTCTGGCGGCCGCTTTCGCATCCCCGACGATGCCGACGGAGATCTGCTTCACAAGGCCCAGCATGCGGTGGTCAGTGTCGACCTGGATGATCTTCGCATTCCTGGGCCAGTAGTCGAGGCCGTACTGCGGCAGGGTGCCGAACGGCCCGAGTCGCGTACCGAGTGCGAGCACGACGTCCGCCTCAGCGATGATCTTCATGGCCGCCTTGGAGCCCTGGTAGCCGAGCGGGCCGCACCAGAGCGGATGATCAGCCGGGAAGCTGTCGTTGTGCAGATAGCTATTGACGACGGGCATCTGCAGGTACTCGGCAAGCGCTTTGGCCTCCTCGATGCCACCCGAGAAGATCACGCCGCCGCCAGCGACCATCACTGGGAACTTGGCGCTCGCCAGCAGCTCGGCCGCTTCGTCCAGAGACTCGTCGGCGCCAGGGCCGCGGGCGATCTTTTTCGGCCGCGGAATTTCGTAGTCCGCTTCGCCGTAGAACATATCGCGCGGGATGTTGAGCTGCGTGGGCCCGCGCTCGCTCATGGCCATGTCAAAGCAGCGGGCCGTGAGCTCCGCCATACGGTCGGCGCGGGAGACGTGGGCCTGATACTTCGTGATCTTGGAGAAGATCGGCAGCTGCTCCGTCTCCTGAAAGCCGCCGAGGCCCATGGTGTTGGAGCCCGTTTCCGGAGTGATCACGACGACCGGCGAGTGCGCCCAGTAAGCTGCGGC